>JBAQHA010000499.1:0-11194 GCA_049288075.1 Oricola sp. | reverse complement strand
GGGCCTGCACGCTGGTCTTCTCCACGCCGCAGGCCAATCCCTGCGTCTCGACCCTGATGTCCGTCGCGCTGAAACATGCCGGCCTGCCGATGGCCGACCCGTTCCAGCCGGGAAGCCTGTTCAGTCTCGGCAAGCCGGGCCTGATCGACGACCTGTTCCGCCGCGCTGGCTTCGCCGACATCGCGACGACCGCCATTTCCGCGCCCTTCGTCCTCGGCTCGGCCGCCGACTATCTCGGTTTCATCCGCGCCTCGGCGAGCCCGGTCGTCAGCATCCTCGGCAGGCTCGATCCGGCCGGCCGGGAACGCGCCTGGGCCGAGATCGAGACTGCGCTCGGCCGTTTCGCCGGTGAAGACGGCTGGACCGGACCCAATGAACTTCTGCTAAGCTGTGGTACAAGGCCCGCGTCTGAATAGCCGGCGCGTCCGGCCCGTCGCGAGGAAAGTCTGCCGCGAATGTTCACCTGGAAATCCGTCGTCCGGATCGCGATTATTGTCCTCGTGGTCGTCGCGGCCAATCTGGCGGGCAGCTATATCGCCTCCACCCTCGATGCCCGGTTGACGCAGGCGCCGGAGCTGGCGCGCTGGGGCAGGATCGCCTTCGCGATCGCCTACACGGCCATGCTCGCCATTCCCTTCGTGCCCGCCGCCGAGATCGGCATGGTGCTGATCGCCATGTATGGCCGCTCGGTCGTCCTGCTCGTCTATCTCTGCACCGTGACCGGCCTGTCGATCAGCTTCGCCGCCGGCCGCTTCATACCGCTGCATGCGATCGTCGCGCTGTGCCATTTCCTGCGTCTCGAAAGCCTCGCCCGAACCCTGACGGAGATTGACGGGATGAGCCTGCAGGAACGGCTCGCCCATCTCGTCGCGAAAGCGCCAAACCGCGCCATCCCGTTTCTCCTGCGCAACCGTTATGTCGCTCTCGCGCTGGCGCTCAACCTGCCGGGAAACTCGGTCATCGGCGGCGGCGGCGGCATTGCGCTGATCGCCGGTTCGGCGCGGTTGTTTTCGACGCCCGGCTTCCTCGTCGCCATCGCCATCGCCGTTTCGCCGGTTCCGCTGGCGGTCTTCGTCTTCGGCGTGATGTTCTTCCCGCATTACTAGCGCCGGTAAACCGGACAGCGACCTTGACGTAAATTCCTTCGTCGGCTAACTGATTAACCATGAGCCGCTATTATATCGAAAAGGAAGTCGAGGAGATCACCAAGCTTCTGGCGAGTCTCCAGAACACCGCCCGCGCCAGCCGCACCCACATGGCGCGCGAACTCATGTCGACCGGGCTTTACGCCGGTCAGGAGAGCATCATGGAGCTGCTGGCCGCTCGCGATGGCCAGACGCTCGGCCAGCTCGCCTCGACGCTCGGCGTCAAGCCGCCGACCGTCACCAAGGCAATCACCCGCATGCAGGAGCAGGAATTCGTCGAGCGCCGCCCGTCGGAAACCGACGCGCGCCAGATCCATGTCTGGTTGACGGAAAAGGGCCGCGCCCTGCTCGACCGGATGCAGCAGGCCGTGCGCGCCGCGGAAGCCCGCGCTCTCGACGGGGTGAAGAAGAAGGAGCGCAAGCAGTTCGCCAGGATTCTCGCCAAGATTGACGCCAATCTGGCCGGGCCGGCCAGGCCCAAGGCGCCGAAGAAGGCCGCGGGCGGGCGCAAGAAAAAGAAGGGAACCGACGACGCCGCGTGAGCAATCCCTGGCGAGCCATCCTTCGCTATTGCGTCCCGGCAATTTCAACCGTATTTAAACATTTTTAAAATGCGAGGGGGAGGCCCGTGGCGCAGAAGATCAAGCTTTCCACAATCGGAGAGGCCCTTGGCGTGTCCACCGCCACCGTCTCGCTCGCGCTGCGCGACAGCCCGCTTGTCGCCGAGGCCACCAAGGAAAAGATCAAGGCCCACGCGCGTCACATGGGCTACATCTACAACCGCCGCGCGGCCAGCCTTCGCACTTCGAAATCCGGAATCATTGGCGTCGTCGTGCACGACATCATGAATCCCTTCTATGGCGAGATCCTGAAAGCCATCGAGACCGAACTCGACCGCTCCCGCCACACCTTCCTTCTGTCCAACCATTACGACATCGTCGAAAAACAGCGCGATTTTCTCGACACGCTGCTGCAGCTCGGCGCCGACGGCGTCATCATGTCGCCGGCCATCGGCACGCCGCTGGAAGACATCGACCTGATGCTGCGTAACGGCCTTCCCGTCGTCCAGATCGCCCGTTCGATTCCCGGCGCCAACCTGCCGGTCTTTCGCGGCGACGACGCCTTCGGCATCGGCCTCGCCACCCGTCACCTGATCTCGCTCGGCCACAAGCGCATCGCCATGATCGGCGGCACCGACGAGACCTCGACCGGCCGCGACCGCTATCAGGGCTATCTCGCCGCCATGCAGAAGGCCGAACTGCCGGTGAAGCCGGAATGGCGTATTCCAGGCCCCCGCACCAAGCAGGCCGGTTTCGAGGCGACCGGCGAGTTCCTCGCCCTGCCCGACAAGCCCACGGCCGCCGTGTGCTGGAACGACCTCGTCGCCATCGGCCTGATGAACGGAATCGCCCGCGCCGGCCTCGCGCCCGGCCTCGACATTTCCGTCACCGGCTATGACGACCTCGAGGAGGCCGCGATCGCCACGCCGGCGCTGACCACGGTCTGGAACGGCCAGCCGGAAGTCGGCCGCCGCGCCGCCCGCGCCCTGCTCGATCGCATTGACGGCATCAAGGACCAGTCCGGCAATCTCGACCTGATCCGCCCCGAACTGCATATCCGCCAGTCGACTTCCCCGGTTAAGGAACGTTCCTGACATGTCCGTGAACCTGAAATCGGTCAGCGTCCTGCTGCCAGCGCGGTTCTATCCGCGCGCCGCCGAGCGCATCCTCGACACATTCGACGCCGTGCTGCTGGAGAGGCCCGACCCGGCCCTGATTCCGGCCGGCAAGCGCGACAGGATTGTCGGCATGGCCGCCCTGCTCGGGCCCGAGCATGTCGCGATCATCGACGCCCTGCCCGCGCTCGAGATCGTCTCCAATTTCGGCGTCGGCTACCACCCGGTGCCTTCGCTGCACGCCATTCGCAAGGGCATCGTCGTCACCCACACGCCCGACGTGCTCAACGAGGAGGTGGCCGACACCGCCATCGGCGTGTTGCTCAACACGCTGCGCCGCTTCGACCGCGCCGGTAACTGGGTGCGCGAGGGCCGCTGGGCCAGGGACGGCAATTTCCCCGTCCCCCCGCTCAGCCTGCGCGGCCGCACCGTCGGCATCTACGGCCTCGGACGTATCGGCAAGGCGGTCGCCCGCCGCATCGAGGGCTTCGGCCTTCCCGTCCATTACCACAACCGCAAGCGCGCCGATGACGTCGACTATGTCTATCACGATACGCTGGTCGGCTTGGCGAAAGCCGTCGATACGCTGATCTGCGTCGTACCCGGCACGCCGGAGACGAGGCACACGGTCGACGCCGAAGTACTTGCGGCGCTCGGGGCCAATGGCGTGTTGGTCAATATCGGCCGCGGCACGGTCGTCGACGAAAAGGCGCTGATCGCCGCCCTCGCATCCGGCGTCATCGCCGCCGCCGGCCTCGACGTCTTCGAAAACGAGCCGGACGTCCCGGCCGAACTGATCGCGATGGAAAACACCTTCCTGACGCCCCATATCGGTTCGGCCAGCGTGCCGACCCGCGCCGCCATGGGCGATCTCGTCGCCGACAATCTGGTCTCGTGGTTCACGAAGGGTGAGACCGTCACCGCCGTGCCCGAGGCGCGGCATCTGGCGAAGCGGAAAGCGAAGTAGTCAGGCGTCCGGCAGCCCCGTCGTGTCGAGCGCGAAAGTCTCCTTGGCGCTCGACAGCACGATGATCGTCTCGGTGCGCTGCACGCCGGTCACTTTCTTGATGACGTCGCCGAGGAAGCGTTCGAGGTCCTTGGTGTTCTTCAGCCGCACCTTCAGGAGATAGTTCCAGGCGCCGGTCACGTGGTGGCATTCCTGGATCGACCGCTCCTGCGCCACCCGCATGAGGAACGGCTCCTCCACAGCGCTGTCGGTCCAGCCGACGAAGACGAAGGCGAGCAGGTCGAGACCGAGTTCCTCTGCCGAGCAATGGGCGTGGAACCCCGTGACCGCGCCCTGCTTGACCAGCCGCCTGATGCGATCGTTCAGCGTCGAGGCCGGAACGCCGAGTTTCTCGCTCAGCACGGCGAGCGACTGCCGGTCGTCCTCCTGCAACAGGTCCAGAAGCTGCATGTCGGTCGCGTCGAATCCGCTCATGGCCGAAATCCTCCTGACCCAGCCTCTACCGCATCGGGCCTGGCGTGCAACCGGACTTTCGCCGGAAACGGCGGTCGGTCTGCGATTTGCATTGAAACGAGGGGCACGGCTGTATCCGCGGAAGCGATGTTCGAAGCCGCGAGCCGGCACCTGAATCGTGCCGGACCGGCATTTGATAAGATTCCGCGCGGTCCGTTAGCGCCTCCTTAACCATGACCCCTCATGCTTGCCGCCTGTTGCCGGAGAGTGGTGGTTCGGACATGAGATCATATGCGTACTGGATCAACGGCGCCGTCGTGCTCGGCGTGGTCGGAATGATTGGCCTCGATGTCGGCGCGGCCGATCCCGGCATCGACCGGATGACCACTGCCTCGGTCGTATCCGCCGAGAACGCCGACCGCTTCATGGTCGTCGACCGCGCTCACAACCGCACCTGCATTGTCGCCCTGCACCGCGCCGCCGGCTATGACATTCATCGCCTCGAACCGGGCCATTGCGACGGCATGCCGGCCGAACTCGCCATGGCGCGCACCTGGCAGGACACCGAGACCGGCAAGGTGCGAATCACCGACCGACAGGGCAATGTGCTGATGCGCCTCGCCGCCGCCGACCGCTACGGCTGGAACGTCGTCGAGCCGAAGAACGTCGACCTGTCCTTCGAGGCGTTCTGAGCGCTTCCAGGCGAAGTGGAAGCCGGTTCGCCGTCCGCAAACGCGACAAACAGGGACCTGGACGCCGTCAATACTGCGCGTAGCAGATATGCGCGAGGCCGAGCAGCGTCTCCCGATCGACCGCGCCCGAGAGCGCGTAGCCAAAGCTTCCGTCCGTCCAGTAGAACGTCGCCACCCCGTCGTCTTCCTCGAAACGGAATTCAGTCCCCGTATGGGTCGGGTTGACGCCGATCAGCACGGTGACGCGGTTGTTGCGATTGTCCTCGTACATCAGCATCGCGCCCGCCTTCTCCGCGAACGGCACCAGCCGGCCGCCGACCAGATGGAAACCCTTCACGCTCAGGTCGGGAGCGGCGAGCTTGCGCCCGATGCGGTTGCCGAGCCAGTTGACCAGGTGCTCCTCCTGGTCCGCGCCGACCTCGACCGGGTGCCGCACCTCGCTCGCATAGACCAGGTAATTCGTCTTCGAGGCCTCCGGAAGGATCTCCGCGACCGCGATCTCCGCCGGCGTCGTAAGCGCCGTCGTCACGAGCGCGCCGGTGCCGCCGCCGGCAAGGAAAAACAGCGCGAACCCGGCCGCGATGCCCCAGCCGATCCGGCGCGGCCGCCGCGTGGCCGCCGCCGCGATCATCGCCCCGTCCGCCGCACCTGCTATCGCCGGCGCCTCGCCGAAAGCGTCGCGGATCGCCGCGTTCTGCGCCTGCCACTTGGCGACGTCGGCCGCCGCGTCCGGATGTTCGGCAAGCCACGCTTCCACAGCCGCCCGGCGGGCCGGCGAAAGCGCGCCGTCCACATAGGCGTGAAGATCGTCCTCGCCGATGGCGCTGTTCTGGCGATCCGTCATCTGTTTCTCCGCAATTCCACTACGTTTCCGGCCTCGAGCGCCGAGGCGAGATTCCGCCGTGCCCGCGACAGGCGGCTCATCACCGTGCCGATCGGGATCCCCAGCATGGCTGCGACTTCTCCATAGGCATAGCCCTCGACGACGACCAGCATCAGCACTGCCCGCTGGTCCGGGTCGATCCGGTTGAGCGCCGCCACCAGCCGGTCGCGTTCGAGCGGGTCGTTTTCCGGGCTTGTCGCCTCCGGCTCTCCCGCATCCTCGATCGCCACGAAGGCCGGCATCCGGCTGAGTCCGCGCGCGCGGTTGCGGTTGAGATTGGTCAGGATCGTCATCAGCCAGCCCTGCAGATTGTCGCCGCGCCAGGTCGCCTGGCGCGCGAATGCCTTCTCGACGCAGTCCTGCACGAGGTCCTCGGCGTCGTCGCCGTTGCGCGTCAGGCTGCGCGCATATCGCCTCAGTCGCGGCAGCACCGCGAGCACTTCGCGCTCGAAGCGGCTCATCGCGCGCCTCCCTGCGAGGGACGGCGGAAGGCGCGCGAGAGGGAGGCGCCCGAGGGCGCCCCCGCACGTGTCAGAGGGTCACGTGCTTTGGGATCAGGGACGCGCAAGGTCCCACGCGCCGTTGACGCCGTCACCGGTGATGTCGCCCTTCTTCTCGTCCTTGACCCAGAAATAGAGCGGCTTGCCGTCCTTGGCCCACTGGTAGCTGCCGTCCTTGCGCGCGATGACCGAATACGGTCCGTCAGCCTTGTCGCCCTCGGCTGCGGCGAGCGGCGGCCAGTTGGCCGCGCATGCATCATAGCAGTTCGACATTCCCTTGGCGTCCTTCTGGAACGTGTAGAGCGTCATGCCGTTTTCGCCGGCAAGCACGCCGCCCTTCGCGGAATTGACGGTCATCACCGGCGCGGCGGCTGCCGCGCTGGCCAGAACGAAAAAGGCTGCGGTTGCTGCAAAGGCGGTTCTCATCGGTATTCTCCCTTGATGGTGTCGTCACGAAAACGGAACCGTCCGTCTTCATGCAGTAGGACACCGGGAACCCCGGTTCTATTCCCGCCCGTGCGCTTTTTCGTCAGGCCGCCCCGGCGCGCTTCGCCGCATGGGCGCGGACCGCGTCGCCGAAGGCGCGGAACAGTTGCGACGATGGCTCGTCCGTCCTGGCCCAGTATTCGGGATGCCACTGCACGCCGACGACGAAGCCCTTCGCGTCTGCGACCGTGACCGCCTCCACCGTGCCGTCGTCCGCCGTCGCCTCGATCTGCATGCGCGGCGCGAGGATCTCGATCGCCTGGCGGTGCAGCGAGTTCACCTCGACGCGGCTGGCTTTCAGGATGCTCGCCAGGCACGAACCTGGCTTTACCGCGATCTCGTGCGCCAGCGCAAAGCGCTCGTCCTGCACCGTCGAGGCCGGCGCGCGATGGTCGGCCTTGCCCTCGCGGGTCTGGATCTCGTGGCCGATCGAGCCGCCCATCGCAACATTGAGTTCCTGCACGCCGCGGCAGATCGCGAACAGCGGCACGCCCTTGTCGATCGCCGCGCGGATCAGCGGCAGAGCGGTCGCGTCGCGCGCCTCGTCGTAGGGCTCGTGCTCCGGCGTCGCCTCTTCGCCGTAATTCCTCGGATGCACGTTCGACTTCGAGCCCGTCAGCAGCACACCGTCGACGCGCGCCAGCAGCGAGGCATAGTCGATGCGCTCGCCGAAGGCGGGCACGATCAGCGGCATGACGCCCGCGACCGTCAACGCAGCTTCCAGATAGGTCTGCGGCGCGGCGTGCCAGCGGTAGTTGTCGAAATCGCGAACATCGGCGACGACGGCGACGATCGGCTGCATGGTTTTTCTCCTCGAAGTCCGCCGCCTTATGTATCCGGCCCGGCGGCGGATGCAATGCTCTTGTTTCGCCTGCATTTTAGGCACAACGCCTTGGCGAGCTTTCCGGCCGCGGCCCGATCCGCAAGTGGACAAGAAAATTTACCAATCGGGGCAATTTGTCCGGGCCTACCTGCTGGACACGAAAGTCCAAAACTGTAAGGTACACGCCGAGTTCCGCCGTGAAACACGCCCGTTACGGGGGATAAACGGGGCGGCCTCATCATGTAATCCATCTGGGAGGATCTTATGGATCGTCGTTCGTTTATCAAGAAAACCGGCGCAATCGGCGCCGGCGCCGCGGCCGCAACCGCGCTCGCAGCACCGGCCATCGCGCAGTCGGCCCCGAAAGTCACATGGCGTTGCACCTCGGGTTTCCCGAAGGCACTCGACACCATCTATGGCGCGGCCGAGGTTTTCTCCGCCGCTGTCGCCGAAGCCACTGACGGCAACTTCAACATCCAGGTCTTCGCCGCGGGCGAGATCGTCGGAACGCTCGAAGCCGCCGACGCCGTCAAGAGCGGCACCGTCGAAATGGCGCACACCGCGTCCTACTACTATACCGGCGTCGACCCGACCTACGCGCTCGGCACCGGCATTCCGTTCGGCCTCAACGCCCGCATGACCAATGGCTGGATGTATGAGGGTGGCGGCATCGACCTGCTCAACAAGTTCTACGCCACGCAGAACATGATCGGGTTTCCGGCGGGCAACACCGGCGCCCAGATGGGCGGCTGGTTCCGCAAGGAAATCAACACGGTCGAGGACTTGCAGGGCCTGAAGTTCCGTATCGGCGGCTGGGGCGGCCGTATCATCGCCAAGGTCGGCGTCGTTCCGCAGGGCATCCCGGGCGGCGACATCTACCCAGCGCTGGAAAAGGGCGCTATCGACGGCGCCGAATTCGTCGGCCCCTATGACGACCAGAAGCTCGGCTTCAACAAGGTCGCCCAGTACTACTACTATCCGGGCTGGTGGGAAGGCGGCGTCGCGCTGCAGAACCTGATCAACCTCGACAAGTGGAACGAGTTGCCGAAGAGCTACCAGTCCATCCTCAAGAGCGCGTCGGCTCTTGCCAACTCCGTCATGATGGCGAAGTACGACACGCTGAACCCGAAGGCGCTGAAGGAACTCGTCGCCGCCGGCACGCAGCTTCGTCCGTTCAGCCAGCCGATCATGGAAGCCTGCTTCAACGCGGCCAACGAGGTCTATGCCGAGGAAACGGCCAAGAACGCGATGTTCAAGGAAGTGTTCGACTCCTACATGGGCTACCGCCGCGAGGACTACCTGTGGTTCCAGCTGTCGGAGTACAACTTCGACACCTTCATGATGCTGCAGCAGCGCGCGGGCAAGCTCTAGGCTCAAGCTCCGGGCTTCGGCGAAGCTTCGAAAATCGAAACCCGGGACGGAAGGCCGTCCCGGGTTTTTTGTTGCCGCCGTCAGGGCTGCGCGGCGGTCAGCATCTTCCCGACACTGTCCCATTCCGGGCGGGGCGCCCAGTTGCGGTCGGCGCCGAGAAAGGATTCCGCGTCATATTCCAGCAAGCCGATGATGGTTTCCGCCACGATGCGCGCGCCGACCGGCCCGAGCCCCTCGCCCTTGGAGAAGTTGCCGCCCGCTTCCTCGCGCCCGACCTCCTCGGCCTCGGCGAGAATGTAGAGCCACAGCGGTATGCCCTCGCGGCCGAGACCCATCGTCTCGACCTTGTCGGCAACCTTGTCGATCTCGGCGTCGCTGCGGTCCATGAGCTTCGCCACCTTTTCGCCGCCCGGCAGGAGGAACACGTTGCCGCGCATCAGGTTGCGTGTCGCCAGCGATTTCTCGTCGCCCGGACCGGTGATGAACGGAAGCGCCAACAGGATTGAGACGAGCTTGGTGTCCAGCCTGTCGGCCTTCTCCACGGCGCGGTTCGCCGGCGTGAAGAACAGTTCGTGGAAGTCAACCACCCCGCCGGCCTGGGCGAGCGGTTGGAACCCGCTGCCGAGGACAGGGCCGAACAAGTCGTGCTTCGCCCCGCCCTTCTGCGTCTGGATCTGCATCGGGATCATCGAGTGGCCGAAGCGGTATGCAGCCACCGAGAACTCCACCGGAATATAGGGTATCCCGCCGCAATAGTAGTCGCGGCCGCACGACAGGATGCGGTCGACGACCGCCTTTCCGCACATGGCCACGAGAAAGTCGTTCACCACGTTCCACTGATAGTGCCATGTCGTCTCGCGCCGCGCCGCCTTGTAGAGGGCGGACCCGGCCGGCCCCGCCCCGCCTGCGTGCAATGTCTCGCAGACATGGTTGTGGAACCGGATCATCGCCAGCTGCAACTGGCTGACGATGCGGTTCTCGTCGTTGCGCGGATCGCCGATCATCGCCCGGCCGTTGGCGGAACGCGCGAGGTCGTCGTCCGCCAGCCCTCCCTGTCCGCTGTCCGCGCCGGTCAGCAGCTTCGCGCCGCTGTACGGATCGGTCTGCGAATAGAGATAGGGTTGCGCGTCCGGCCCGAGGCCGAAAATGCAGTCGAGATCGAGCGTCGCGCTCCTGACATTGGTGATTCCGCCCGCGTCGCTCACGACCTCCGCGAAACTCGTCGACGCGTCGAGCGTGATGTCGTGGTCGACGAACTGGCCGAAAAACACCATCCCGACGGGAACGGTGCTCGTCTTGTGCTTCTGCGCGCCTGAGTCCATCGGCCCGTTCGGACGGCCCAGCGCGGCGAGCGCCGGTTGCGTTACATATGCGGGCGACAAATCGGGAAACATCCGTCCGAAACGGCCTTCCCTGACGAGATTGTGGGATCCTTGCCGGCAGAAAGCTGAAAGGCCGGCCAGTTTCTGCATTCCATGATGTTCGTGCTCGGACATGCTGATCACTCCTTTCCAAGAGTAACGACGCCCCAGCTTCATGTTTTCATGAAATCTTTCGCCTTATAACACGGCCGCTTCGGTCTGCAAACAGATCTCGAAAAGCACTGATTCCGAAGGATCCGGATGAATCCGATAGAAATAGATAATTTGATTTAAATTAGAGAGAATAACACCGTATGAACGTATGTAACATGTCGGGATTATCTTGAAAATATTGGAAGAGTCTCCGGTTCAGGCGAGAGTAGCAGCTTCCTTCGACAGCGCGGTGATCCGCGCCCAGTCGCCCGACGAGACGGCATCCTTCGGCGCCACCCAGGAGCCGCCGACGCACAGCACGTTCGGCAGCGACAGGTAGTCTTTCGCGTTGGCCGCCGAGACGCCGCCGGTCGGGCAGAACTTCACCCCTCCGAAGGGCGACGACAGCGCCTTGAGATAGGCTGCGCCGCCGGCCTGTTCGGCCGGGAAGAACTTCAGCAGCGAATAGCCCTCTTCCAGCGCCGCCATGATCTCCGACGAAGTCACCACGCCGGGAAGCAGCGGCACCTGGCTGTCCTCGGCCGCATCGACCAGTTCCACCGAGAAGCCGGGGCTGACGATGAATTTCGAGCCAGCCTCGACGGCGTCGTCGAATTGCTCCGCGTTGAGGACCGTGCCCGCGCCGACCAGCGCCTCGGGCACCTCGCCCGCCACCCGCCGGATC
>JBAQHA010000498.1:0-10463 GCA_049288075.1 Oricola sp. | reverse complement strand
GTTCCACAGTGATCTCGCGGAAAACCGTCTCGAAACGCCGGGCGACCGACGGCTCATCGGCGAGATCGGGCGCCAGCGCGGTGAAGATCCGGAACGCATGCTCGAACGGCGTCCCGATGAAGCGCAGCATGTAGACGAGGTTGCGCGATGTCGGGTTGGCGCAAAGCGCCGCCGCCGAGGCGATCGTGATCGCCAACGCGTCGGCGACGGCCGTGCGGAACAGCATCGGGTTTGGATCGCGCGCCAGCGATACCAGTTCGTCGAAGTCGACGGCAACGACGGGTCGCGCGTGCTGGGCGATGTCGCCATGCATCAGCGACTTGAAGTGTTCGAAGGATTGGGCCTGTTCCGACGGCAATCCGTCGTCAAGGCGTTTGCGCAGGTCAAGCCCGCGATCGACCGCTTCGCTTTTCAGCGAGCGAAGCGCGCTGATGACAGGGATCGAAAGTTGCGTGCGCCGCGCGATCGCGCGGGCATGCTCCTCGCCGTGTTGGGAAATGATCGCCAGCAGCTCCGCATCGTTGAGGAGCGCTGAGCGCGTCAGGATCGGCGAGCAGACGGCAAGGGGGAAATCGCACAGGGCCAGGAGCAGCGTCTTCGGCGCGAAATCGCTGGTGGCGAGCGCCGCCGCGATTTGCCGGCGGCTGCCGTCGCCGATCAGCGCGAGTTGCGGCATGACCAGATCCACCAGCCGCAAGACGTCTTCCCGCAGCGGCCGTTGCCGCTGGCAGAACTCCCTGACGGCCGAAACCGCGTTGTCGCTGTTGTCCCTGTGTTCGGGGATTTCCAATGTCTCCGCCATGTCCGGCCCCATCTTCGCTGATTGCGGTTGCCCGAAGCTAGCGGCGAAGCGTTAGCAAATTGTTAACCATGAAAATGGCAGGGGTGTCGCAGTCGCATTTGCGAGCGAGGACAAGGGCATGGCACAAGTTGTCGCGTTCCCGGCATTCGCTCCGCGTACCGCCCTGAGCGTCAGGGCGGATGGAGACAGGTCTACCGGCAAGATAATCGTATTCACCGGCGTATGGCACGAGCGCGTCGAAAACGACGAAAATCGCCCAAAGCCAGGGAAACCCGAGAAGCGGAAGAAATGACGCCGCCGCTCAGAGCGGAACGGCTTTGCACTCGACGCGCCGAAGGAAATCCTCGGCGACCGGCTCCCATGTTTCGTCCGGACGAAACAACCTGACAACCACGAATCCCTCGGCGCGATTCGATTCCGTGGAAATCGTATCGGCCATTTCGGCGCGTGGTGTCTGCTGCAACACCCGCAGCTGGAGCGGCAGCGCAACGACGAGCCCGAGGCCGTCGGCCGCGACGATGCGGTCATTGGCCGAAAACAGGATCCGGCCGTAATCGTCGAACACCGCAACCGACCAGAAGTCGCCATTGCCAGGCGCGGTCACCAGCAGGGGACCGTCGTTGAGATCGTAGCGGCAGGCGATCGCCGCGAACATCGGGTCGAGCGATCTGGCGGCGGCGATGTCGATGCCGTTGCCGCTGCGGTCGAGCCGCGCCGGCACATAGGGCTTCGTTTCGGCCTGGATCTGCCGCCAGACGTCGTTCGCCGACAATTGCGGCAGCATCAGCACGATCGCCAGGTGAACGAGCGCCGCGCCCACGAGTCCGACGAGTGTCGCATAAGCCCATTTAGCCATGGAAACACTCCAGTCGGAGGACCGACGGCATGTGCATGTCGCGCAGGCCGGTATCGCTGGCGACAGCCGTGTCGTAGAGCGTGAGCGACAGCCCGAAGGGACCGGAAGGGCCGGCATAGATCCAGTTGCCCGGCTGCGGCCGTGGCGCGATGCGAATGTCGAAGGCGCCGTTGGCACCGCGCAATACGCCATGCGAATGCATCGAGACCGGAATGTCCGGCTGCTCGATCGTGTAGGGAAAGCCGTCATGCGTGACCTGCAACGTCCAGCGTCGCGCCGCCGGCGTGTCCCCGGAAATCCTGTAGAGGCACGTTGCGTCGAGCGGATTGCCATTGTCGTCTGCGTTGCGCAGGAAGGTAAGCCCTTCGGCCGCCGCCAGCGGCAATCCGCCGGAGCGCGAGAAATAGGCCTGGGAGTAGGCGTCGGGTTGGTCGCCGCCGACGCCGGGATTGGCGGTCCACCCGTCGATTTCCAGCAACCCGACCAGCGGCAGCTGGTTCGTCGCCCAGACCGCCGAGAATATGCCGAGCCCCAACGCGAGCGCGACGCCGTAGAGCATGGTGAGAAATTCGCGAATCATGAGGCTGTTGTGCCCGAACCCATCAGGAAATCAACCGGCCAAGCGACATCGACGGCCTCAGCGCCCGTCCGAAACCGCGACCGTCAGGTTCTTGACGTCGAGCGGTTTTGCCTTTTCCAGCCTTTCGCCGAGATCGCGCAGGAATTGCGACGTTGCTCCCGACAGGACGCGCGGACGCTCGCGCCGCTCCTCCGTGCCATCGGCAACCGCATCTTCCTTCTTGTCGTCCGGTTTGACCTCGGGCTGGGGAATGCCGGGGATCGGCAGGATGTCGATGCCCTGGTGGGCATAGGTCATGATGCGCTGCCACGTCATCGCTGGCAGGCTGCCGCCAGTCATGTTGTTCGTCGGCTGGTAATTGTCGTTGCCGTACCAGACGGCGGCCGTGAAGTTGCCGGTGTAGCCGACGAACCAGGCGTCGCGGTAGGACTGCGTCGTGCCCGTCTTGCCGGCGGCGGTCGTCATGTCGAGCGCCGCGCGCCGCCCCGTGCCCCAGACCGGGACGTTGGCGAGCATCTGGTTCATGTAGAGCGCCACCTGCTCCGACAGGATGCGGTCGCCCGCATGGTCCGCGTCGCGCCGGTTGTAGAGAACCTCGCCGGAGGCGCTGATGATCTGCGTGAAGGCGTGGCGGCGATGCGCGAAGCCGCCGGTGGCGAAGGTGAGATAGCCCGTCGCCTGGTCGAGCACAGTGATGCCGGACGTGCCGAGCACCATGGTCGGGTGCTTGATGATCGGCGAGGTGATGCCCATGCGCCGCGTCATCTCGATGACCGGCTCGGTGCCGTGCAGATAGTCGCGCGCCAGCAGCACCGGCACGGTGTTGATCGACTTCGCCAGCGCCGTTGCCAGTGTCACGCTGCCCGCATAGGAGCGGCCGTAGTTCTGCGGCGACCAGCGGCCCCAGGTGATCGGCCCGTCGCGCACGACGGTGTCGGGCGTCAGCCCGGCGGTCTCGAGCGCGGCGACATAGACATAGGGCTTGAACGATGAGCCGGCCTGCCGCTCGGCGGCGGTCGCGCGGTTGAACTGGCTTTCGCCATAGTCGCGCCCGCCGACCATGGCGCGCACCGCGCCGTCATTCTCCAGCAGCACCACGGCCGACTCGCTGACACGGTACTGCTCGCCATACTGGCGCAGGAAGGACTGTACCGCCTCCTCGGACCCGCGCTGCAGATCGAGGTCGATCGTCGTGCGCACAGTGAACGAGCGGTACGGCAGGCGTTCGTCGAGGACGAACTGTTTCACCTGGTCGAAGGCCCAGTCGAGGAAATAGTCGGGGCTGTCGGCGGTGTTGCGCAAAACGACGTCGGCCGGATGGCGTCGCGCCCCGGTGACCTGCCCCTCGGACAAGAAAGCGGCCTGGACCATGTTGGTCAGCACCTCGTTGGCGCGCGCGCGCGCCGCCGGCAGATTGATGTGCGGAGCGTATTTGGCGGGCGCCTTGAACAGGCCTGCCAGCATGGCGCTCTCGGAAAGCGTCACGTCGCGCACATCCTTGCCGAAATAGAACTCGGCCGCCGCCGCGACGCCGAAGGTGCCGCCGCCCATATATGCGCGATCGAGATAGAGCTTGAGTATCTCTTCCTTGGTGAGATTGGCCTCCAGCCACAGCGACAGGAAGGCCTCCTTGATCTTGCGCGAATAGGTGCGCTCATTCGACAGGAACAGGTTTTTCGCCAACTGCTGCGAGATGGTCGAGCCGCCCTGGACAACCGAGCCGGCGCGCGCGTTTTCGGTCATGGCGCGCATCAGGCCGAGGAAATCGAGGCCGTAATGTTCGAAGAAGCGCCGGTCCTCGGTCGCCAGCACCGCCTTGATCAGATGGTCGGGCAGTTCATCGATCGGTACCGCATCGGTATGCAGGATGCCGCGCTTGCCGATCTCGTTGCCGTAGCGGTCGAGGAAGGTGACCGCGAACTCGTCCTGGGCGCGCCAGTTGACGGAGATTTCCTCGGAAGCCGGCAGCGCCAGCATCAGCATGACGACAAGGCCGCACGCGCCGAGCGTGGCGCTCTCGCCGAGGATCTCTACGAAGACCCGTTTCAGTCCGCGAACGCGGAAGCGCCGGAAGAAGATCACGACTTCTTCCCAGAACTCGCCCGCCGCGAAGCGAGATTCGTACATGTTGGAATCGATCCAGGCGTCGACCTCGAGCAGGAAGGAACGCTTCTTCAGCGACCGCCTCTTCGCGTCGTCGCCTTCGTTCTTGAACGGATCTTCCATGGTGCCGCCGGATACTCCGCACGCGGGCCCCGCTCGACGGCCGGAATATCTCCGCGCCGGAATCGCTAGCCGCTACATGCCCCTACGCGATTGTCATGCCGCATTTGCGCGCCATTCTCAAGTGAACTCTGTCTGACACCGGATGCCGCGCGCGCCGTCAGTCGTTGTCGAGGCGGCCTTGTTCGGCCTTGTGGTAGTATTGGCTGGCGACCAGCAGTCCCTTGACCGGTCTGAGCGGCAGGATCGCGAAGATGACGATCAGCGGCACCGTCAGGATCGCGGTCAGCCAATAGGACATGCCGACGCCGAGGATCAGCCAGAGAACTATACCCAGCACGGGCACGGAGGCGATCAGCATGACAAAGAAGGCGGGGCCGTCGGCCGCGTCGGCGAACGACAGGTCGAGCCCGCAAACCTCGCATTTCGGCTTAAGAGCGATGAAGCTCTGGAAGATCGAGCCCTGGCCGCAGCGCGGGCATTTTCCGGCGGGGCCGACGGACATCGGCGGCAGCGGCGGGTAGTGGTCGTCTTTTCTGGGAGAATTCATGAGGTGCTCCGTTTCCGACCACATAGTGGAAATCTTCTGGAAAGGGGAGTGGCGGATGGTCGCGCGCCAGGGACGCGCGGACAGGGGACGGTCCGGGTTTCCCCCGACCGTACCTCAGTCGAACATCGAATTCGGGATCAGCAGCGCGATCTGCGGGAAGGCAACGACAATCGACAGGCAGATGACCATCGCGACGAGAAACGGCGCGACGCCGCGGAAAATCGTCCGCAGGGGTACATCGCGCGCGACGTTTCTGACCATGAAGACATTCAGGCCCACCGGCGGCGTGATCATCCCCATCTCGATCACGATGACCGCGACGACGCCGAACCAGATCGGGTCGAAACCGAGCGCGACGATGACGGGGAAGTAGATCGGGATCGTGATCACCAGCATCGCCAGGCCGTCGAGAAACATGCCGAGGACGACATAGCTGAGGAGGATCACCAGCAGCGTGCCGTAGGCGCCGAGGCCGAGCGCGTTCAGGGCGTCGCCGAGTGCGGTGGGAATATTCGTCAGCGCCAGAAACGGGTTCAGCACGTTGGCCCCGATGACGATCATGTAGAGCATGGCCGATGTTCTCACGGTCTCCATCACGGCACGGCGGAAGCCGGCCAGCTTAAGGCCGCCCGTGCCCGCCGCGATCAGGATGACGAGTCCGGCGCCCACGCCGGACGCCTACACCGGAGTGAAGACGCCGAGATAGATACCGCCGATCGAAATCACGATCACCGCGATCAGCGGCATGGCGCGGCCGAGCAGCTTCAACCGTTCGGCGAGCGCGACCGCTTCGCCCCTCGGGCCGGCCGCCGGATCGCGCAGCGCCACGATCCAGATCGCCGCAATGAACAGGCCCATCATGAGGATGCCGGGAAGGATGCCGGCCATGAAGAGGCGACCGATCGATTCCTCGGTCAGGATGGCGTAGATCACGAAGCCGGTCGACGGCGGGATGAGGAAGCCGAGCGTGCCGCCTGCGGCGATCGCGCCGGTCGACAGCCCGTCACCGTAACCGAGCCGGCGCATTTCCGGCAGCGCCACCCGGCCGATCGTCACCGCGGTCGCGACAGAGGAGCCCGATACCGCGGAGAAAGCCGCGCAACCGATCACCGATGCGGTGGCGAGGCCTCCGCGGAAACGGCCGACCCAGGCATGCGCCGCATCGTAGAGGCCACGGCTGAAGCCGGCCTCCGAGGCGATGTTGCCCAGCAGAATGAACATCGGCACCACGATCAGCGAGTAATTGGCCACCGCCGAATAGGTTTCGGTGATCATCACCGCCCCGGCCCTGCGCAGGCCCTCGATCGCCCAAGTGCCGAAGAAGCCGGTGAGCAGCATGGCGAAAGCGACAGGCGTGCGCAGTATCATCAGCGCGAACAGGGCCACGAATGCGAGAACGCCGATGGTCAGTTCAGTCATCGAGAGCATTCCGGGTGATCAGGACGACGAGGATCTGGGCCGCGAACACGAGGACACAGAGCGACATTCCCGCCGCGATCATGCCGAAAACGGGCCAGAGCGGCAGGCCCAGCATGTTGGTCGAATCACCGAATTCCAAAGCGTCGGCGGCCTTTCCCCAGGCACGATCGATCAGCACGCAGAGCGCGATGATGGACAGAACACGGGTGATGATGTCGCCCGCCAGTCGACCCCAGCGTCCCAGCGCGGGGTCGAGGATGTCGGCCCGGACATGGGCTCCGGACTGCGTGGCGTAGGGCATCGCCAGCATGGCGAGCGCCACGGCGGTCAGTTGAAGGATCTCGTTGACGCCGAGGATCGGCTGACCGACGACATAGCGCATGATCACGCCGAAGCCGATCAGCGCCACCATGAACAGGAGAAACGCCCCCGCGATGCCGGCGAGGACGAGGGTGGCCCGGCCGAGTAGTCCCGGCCGGGTGGTCCTGGTTGCGGGATCGGTCACGCTTACTCGCCCTTAAGCGCGGCGATATAGGCCTTGGCGGGGAGACCGGCGGCATCCGCCTCGTTCACGATCTGCTCCACGGCAGCCGCGGAGGCTTCGTTGAACTTGACGGCTTCCTCGTCGGACAGAGTGATGACTTCCTTGCCCTCGGCCGCGGCAAAGTCCGCCATCGCCTTGTCCGCCACGTCGAGCCATGCCGCCGCGCTGGTCAGCGCCGCTTCGCGGCCTGCGTCGAGCACGGCCTTCTGCGCCGTTTCGTCCAGTGCGTCGAAATTGTCGCGGTTCATGATCAGGAAGAACTCGGAAATCGTCGTGTCCATGCCCTGGGTGACGAACTTCGTCACTTCGGCCAGCTTGAAGGACTTGAGCGTCGTCGGATCGATCATTGCCCCGTCAATCACGCCGGTCTGCATGGCGTTGTATATCTCGGGCGCCGGCATTGAAACCGGGTTTGCGCCCCAGGCCTGCACGATCACGCCGGCGTTGCGCGATGGTACGCGGATGTTGAGGCCGGCGAGATCGGCCATCGAGCGAATCGGCTTTTCGCCGGTCAGGATCAGATTGGGCGCGTTGTTCCACAGGCCCACGAGCTGGACGCGTTTGTATTCGTCGGCGAGCATGTCCACGTGATCCATCATCGCCTGCGTGCCGGTCTCGACGGTGATCACGCCTGGCAACTCGTTGAGCAACGTCAGCGGAAAGTTCGAGGCGGTATAGCCCGGCAGTCCGAAAGCGATGTCGGCCACGCCATCCACCACCCGGTTATACTGCTCCGCCGGACCGGCGCCCAGTTCGCCGCCCATGAAGACCTTGACGGTGGTGTCGCCGCCGGTGGCGTCCGAAATGGCCTTTGCAAAGGGCGTGTAGGTCGTGTCGACGATGAAGTGCGTCGGCGGCTGGAAGTCGGCCAGTTTCAGTTCGGCCGCCATGGCGCCCGTGGCCATCAGGCCGAGAGCGAGCGAGCTCGCGGCGAGTTTCTCAAGAATACCCATAAAATCCTCCCTGGGCTTTGTGATTGTATCTTACACTGGAACAAGCCATCAGGCGTTGTCCATCTCCTTCGCCTTGGCGCCGCCGGCGACCGAGTAGTGGATCGGCACCTTGCGCGTCTTCATGAACTCCTCGATCGTCTCGCCGCGCATCGAGGCGTAGACCTCGGGGTTAGAGACGCCGATCACCGCGGCCATCTTTTCGAGCACGAAGAAGGAGACGCCGCGGCGGATCATGCCGATCCAGTCGCGCTTGGCGATCAAGGATTTCTCCTCGTCCGTCAGATGATATTCATCGGCCAAGGCATCGAAATCATTCACGAAACGCTCGCGATGTTCCGGCTCGATCAACCGGTGAAGGAAGTCGTTGACGCGAAAATTCGCCAGGCTGCGGTCCTGCGTGAAGGGGTAGGTGCCCTTCAGCGTCTCGGCACCCTCGTATTCGTAGCCCATGTGCCTGCGATAGGCCTCGACTTCTTCGGGTTCGGGCGCACCGCCGAGATCCTCGAAGACCACCGTGGCGATATTGGTGACCGACGGCGCATAGGTCATCGCGTGGACCTTCTTCACCTTGTCCGACAGCGCGCCGCGCATGACCAGCCACATGATGACCTCCGCGCCTTCCATGCCGCCGAGAACGGCGTAGTCGGCGATGCGCTTTTCGACCAGCTTGTCGGGCGCGGTTTCCAGCAGCTCCAGGAACTCGTTGTCCCAGGCCTCGTTGACGAAACCGGCGCGCTCGCCATGAACCTGGTGCGACAGGCCGCCCGTCGCCATGATCGCGACGCGCAGATTGTCGTCCGGATAGGACTGGATCGCCTTGCGCAACGACTTGCCGAGCTTGTAGCAGCGCCTGGCATTCGGGATCGGCAGTTGCAGCACGCCGACCTGCAGCGGCACGATCGATCCCCGCCACGGACCGTTCTCGTCGCCCATCATCGAAAGCGGCGACAGGCAGCCATGGTCGAGCGGCTTGCCCTGAAAGAAGCTCATGTCGAATTCGTCGGCGACAAGCGCCATGCCGACATGGCGGGCGAGCGCCGCGTGGCCTTGGGCCGGGGCAACGTCGCGCGGCCCGCCGCCCTCGTCGGCCGGCAGGTATTTGTCGTCGATGCCGAGCGCGAAGGCGGAATAATGGTCGAAGAAGAAGGATGTGATGTGATCGTTGTAGATCATGAACAGCACGTCGACCTTCTTGCGTTGAACCCAGTCGCGGACCTCCGCGAATCCCTCGAAGATCGGCGCCCAGGCCGGATCGTTCTGCTTCCTGGTGTCCTTCGCGAAACCGATCGTCGGCGAATGCGAGGCGCCGATGCCCCCGATGATCTGTGCCATGTTCGAATTTCCTCCGTTCGGATCGCGAAAATACGGATACGCCGGAAATGGACAATCCTTCGAGTATGGATGTATCGTCCATAAATGTGGACAATTGGAGGGGCCGCGATGCATTGGAACATCGATGACGTGCCGGTATTCGTGGCGGTGGTCGAGCAGAACGGCGTGACGGCGGCGGCGCGCGCGCTGAAGATGCCGAAATCGACCGTCTCGAAAGCGCTGGCGCGGCTGGAGGAAGCGCTGGGCCTGCGTCTGATCGACCGCAACTCCCGCAACCTGCGCGTCACCGGCGAGGGCGAGACGTTCTACCGCCAGGCGCTGATGATCATGGAGCAGGTGCGCGAGACGGACGCCGCGATGGCGGGCCTGAGCGCCGTGCCGTCGGGACGCCTGAGCGCGGCGCTGCCGCCGGCCTTCTGTCAGGAGATCGTCGCGCCGAACCTCGCGCTGTTCCGGCGCGACTATCCGGAGATCGAACTCGAACTGATCGTCACCGGCCACGGCGTCGACATCCTGCGCGACCAGGTGGACGTGGCGGTCGTGGTCGGGCCGCAGGGGGATTCCGAACTGATCTCCAAGACGCTGTTTTCCGGCCGCCTGCTCTGGGTTGCGAGCCCCGACTATCTCGCCGGCAACACGCTCGGCGACAGCCCGGAAGACCTGCTCGCCCATATCCAGATCTGCGAGAAGCGCTACGGCCTTGCCCGCCTTCCGGTGCGCGTCGACGGCGAGGCCGTGCATCTCGATCTCGCTCGCCGCGTCGCCCATGTGAACGACCCTCTGTCGGTGCGCCGGGCGGTGCTCGGCGGCGCCGGCGTTTCGCTGCTGCCGGAGCTCTACTGCCGCCGGCATCTGCGCGAGGGGAGCCTGGCGGAAGTCGCCGGGCATGTCTCCCTGGACCTGTCGGCTTCCGTATTGTCGGTCGTCTATCCGAGCCGGCGGCTGGTGTCGCCGAAAACGCGGGCGTTCCTGGAATTCCTCGATCGGGTCGTCGCCGGCAGGTAAGGGATCAGTTGCCGTCCTTGCGCCAGGGGCCTTTCGGTTCGGGTGACGGGCCGGTGTCGAAACGCGGATTGGGCGTTTTCAGGACCGGATTTCGTTCCGACACGTTGGCGCGGCTCTCGCGCCAGACGATGAAGATGCCCGAGGCGATAATGATGGCCGCACCGATCGCCACCAGCGTGTCGGGCCGTTCGGCGAAGAA
>JBAQHA010000497.1:0-3861 GCA_049288075.1 Oricola sp. | reverse complement strand
GGTCGGCGCGACGGTTGAATAACCAGATCGGATGCTGACGCTCGCCATCGATACCGCCGCCAATTTCTGTTCCTGCTGCCTGTGGGACGGATCGGCGGATCGCGTACTCGCCGCTGAGGAACGCGATATTGGGCGCGGTCATGCCGAGCAGTTGATGGACGTGGTCGACGCGGTCATGAAGCAAGCCGGCCGCGAGTTCGCCGATATCGAACGCATCGCCGTCGCCGTCGGCCCCGGTTCCTTCACCGGAATCCGTGTCGGCGTCGCCGCCGCGCGCGGTTTCGGCCTGGCGCTCGGCGTCCATGTCACGGGCGTCACGACGCTGGAAGCGCTTGCCGCCGATGCCCGCATGGAAGCCAGCGGCCCGGTCACCGTCACGATCAATGGCGGGCGCGGCCAGGTATTTGTCCAGTCCTTCGACACTGCGGGCAATCCGGCTGGAGAGCCTGAAGCCGTCGAGGCGCAGGAAGCCGCATCCGCGGTATCCGCTTCGGCCGGCTTTCTCGCCGGCAACGCAGCCAGGGATGTCGCCGCGTCGCTCGGCCGTCCGGTCGCAACCGGCATCGACCGCGCAACCGGTGCCATCGCGACCATCGCCAGGCTGTCCACGATATCGGCCCGCGGGCCCGTGCCGCTCTATCTGCGCGGCGCCGACGCCAAGCCGCAGGAGGGCTTCGCCCTGCCGCGCGCCGCCACGGAGGCCGCGCGATGAAACGGCTGTTCGGATGGTTCCTGCCGCTCGACGTTGCCGTCGATCCGCTCGACGCTTCGCATGCGCATCCCATGGCGGATCTGCATCGCGAGACCTTTACCCGTCCGTGGACCGACGGCGAATTCCACGACCTGCTGTCTCAGGATACCGTGTTCGGCTTTACTGTCCGCGAGTTGCGCTGGGGCAAGGTGCGCGTTCTCGGTTTCGTCCTCGCCCGAGCCGCAGCCGGCGAGGCGGAGATACTGACCATCGCTGTCGCACCCGAATGGCAGGGCCATGGCCTCGGCCGCAAGCTGATGGATGCCGTCCTGTCGAAGTCCCATCGCGACCGCGTGGAATCGGTCTTCCTCGAGGTGGACGAGACCAACAAGCCGGCCGTCGCACTCTATCGCAGGCTCGGTTTCTTCGAGGTCGGCGGCCGCCCCGACTACTACCGCGATCGCTCCGGCCGCCTCTCCGCCGCGCTTGTCATGCGCCGCGATCTCCGATAACCGCTCGGCGGATTGGACCAGCACGGAGACAGACGCGCGTGAATCGGCGAATTCGCCTGGCGCTCTTTGCCAGCCTTGTCGTGCCGCTGACCGCCGTCATGGCTCCGTTCCAGATCATTGCCATCCGCCGCGGTCTCCCGATGCGTCGCCGCATGCCGCAGTTTTGGCACCGCATGGCGTCGCGCGTCATCGGGCTTCGGCTGCGCGTCCATGGCGAACCGGCCTGTCACGATGACGTCGGCGTGCTGATCGCCGCCAACCACGTCTCCTGGCTCGACATTGTCGCGCTCGGCGCCGCCGCTCCCGTTTCCTTCATCGCCAAGGACGAAGTCTCCGGCTGGCCCGGCGTGTCGATCCTCGCCAAATTGCAGGAGACGGTATTTATCGAGCGCCATCGCCGCGGCAAGACCGGCGAGCAGGCCGCCCGCATACGCGAGAGGCTGGCGCTGGGCGACGCCGTCGTGCTGTTTCCCGAGGGAACCACCTCGGACGGCAACTTTCTCCTGCCGTTCAAGTCGTCGCTGTTCGGCGCCGTCGGCGTCGGCGCGGGCGATCCCGGCAAGCCGATCCATGTCCAGCCCGTCGCCATCGTCTACACCCATGTTCATGGCATGCCGATGGGCCGCTACGACCGGCCGCTCGCCGCCTGGCCGGGCGACATACAGCTGGGGCCGCATCTGTGGCGCGTGCTCGGCGAAGGCGCGATCGACGTCACGATTGTTTTCGGCAAATCCTTCCCCGCTTCCGACCTGCCGGACCGCAAGGCGCTGGCCGCGGCCTGCGAGGATGCGATCCGCGAGATGAGTTCCGGCGCGCTTCGCGGCCGAACCGCGCTTCTCACGCGCGAAAAAAAGCGTTAAGGACCGGCTCATGAGTGACATTGCCGAGACTTTGCAGCGGGACGACGCGACATCGGCGCCCGCGAATGCCCGCAAGGTTTTCGTGAAAACCTACGGCTGCCAGATGAACGTCTATGACAGCCAGCGCATGACCGATGCGCTGGGCGCGGACGGCTATGTCGAGACGCCGACGATCGACGACGCCGACATGGTGCTCATCAACACCTGCCACATCCGCGAGAAGGCAGCCGAAAAGGTCTATTCCCAGCTCGGCCGGCTCCGCAAGCTGCGCGACGAGCGCCGCGCCGAGGGCCGCGACATGCTGGTCGGCGTCGCCGGCTGCGTCGCCCAGGCCGAGGGAGAGGAAATCCTGCGTCGCGCGCCGGTCGTCGATTTCGTCATCGGGCCGCAAACCTATCACCGCCTGCCGCAGGTCGCCGCGCAGGCGCGCCGGGGCGTCAAGGTCGTGGAGACCGAATATGCCGACGAGGACAAGTTCGAGCGGTTGCCGGCTCTCGACGCGGCGCATGTTCGCTCGCGCGGCGTAACGGCCTTCCTGACCGTGCAGGAAGGTTGCGACAAGTTCTGCACCTTCTGCGTGGTGCCCTATACGCGCGGCGCCGAGGTATCGCGCTCCGTCGCACAGATCGTCGCCGAGGCCCGGCAACTCGCCGGTGCCGGTGTGCGCGAGGTCACCCTGCTCGGCCAGAACGTCAACGCCTGGCATGGCGAGGGGCTGGACGGCCGGGAATGGGGGCTCGCCGCGTTGCTGTACGAACTGGCCAGGATCGACGGTCTCGACCGGCTGCGCTACATCACCAGCCACCCGCGCGACATGGACGAGGCGCTGATCGATGCGCACCGCGATCTTGAATGCCTGATGCCCTATCTCCATCTTCCGGTTCAGGCGGGCTCGGACCGCGTCCTCAAGGCGATGAACCGCAAGCACACCGGCGACGACTACCGCCGGCTCGTCGATCGCATCCGCGCCGCGCGTCCCGATATCGCCCTTTCGGGTGATTTCATTGTCGGTTTTCCGGGCGAGACTGACGAGGACTTCGAAGACACCATGCGCCTGATCGCCGATATCGGCTATGCGCAGGCGTATTCGTTCAAATACTCGCCGCGTCCCGGCACGCCCGGCGCCGATATGGCCGCCCAGGTGCCCGAAGAGGTGAAGTCCGAACGCTTGGCCGCCCTGCAGGCGCTGCTCGCCGAGCAGCAGGCAGATTTCATGAAAGGGCTGGAGGGAAAGACGATTTCCGTCCTGCTCGAGAAGCCCGGTCGCGAGCCCGGTCAGATCGCCGGAAGATCTCCATGGCTTCATCCCGTGGTTTGTGATGAAAATGTCGGAGAAATCGGCGACATTGTGAATGTGCGAATCAGCAAGGCATCCGTAAACAGCCTTCTCGCCGAAGGTGCATAACAGGGAAGTGGAACTTCAGGCTTGACCATCAAAGCCAATGTGAATCCCGCCGCCACCGGTGCCTCCGATCTGGCACACATCGTCCTGACCTTCGACAACAACGACCATGCCCGCGCGCTTTACGGCCAGTTCGACCAGAACCTGGCCCTGATCGAGCAGCGTCTTGGCGTCGACGTGCGCTCGAAAGGCAACCAGGTGTCGATCCGCGGTGAGCCGATCGCCACGGAACAGGCGCGCCGCGCGCTCGACTATCTCTATGACCGGCTGGTTGCCGGCGGCGAGGAGCCGGGCGCTTCCGACGTCGACGGTGCGCTGCGAATGGCGGTCGCGGCCGACGATCAGCTCCAGTTGCCCACCATCGCCGCCCCCGCCAAGCTCGCCGCCGCCCAGATT
>JBAQHA010000496.1:0-12688 GCA_049288075.1 Oricola sp. | reverse complement strand
TCCAGCCCTTGGCCAGGGCCGGCGGACGAGTTCATGGCCGATACAGCGACCGGTTTCCCGGCAAAACGGGGACATTCTTCCGCGCTGACCGTGGCCTCGGGCCACATCGCCCGCCCGTTGCCCAATGAGTCACACCGAACCGGTCCAGCATCGTGCCGCCATATTTCCGATGGAGGTTTCTTGAGATAAGAGTGCGCAATGTCGCGCGCCCGGCTTGCCGCCGCGATGTGCACTTTGTCACACTTTCATCCAAACGGATAAATTAAGACCCGTCCGCAGAATTTCACACGAAAGGCCTTCTCAATGACTCTCCGTCACAATGCATTCCTGGCGACGACCGCCGCCGCGCTGTTTGCCGTGCTCACACCGCAAGCCTTTGCCGCGGTCGACGGCGAAGCTGTCTTCGACGCCCTCGCCCATCAGATGAGTCTGCAGGGGCTGGAACTGTCGTCGGACAGCGTTTCGGTGAGCGGCGACAACGTCAAGATCACCAACCTGAAGATATCGGTTCCCGAAGGCGATGACGGCTTCCAGATGGAAGAGGTGCTGCTCGAGGATGTCGAGGAAGCCGCGAACGGGGCCTATGTCGTTGGCCGCATCGCCATTCCGTCCTTCTCCGACAACCGCGAAGGCATGAGCTTCAATTTCGAAGGCGCGTCCATCGAGGGCTATTACATTGGCGGTCCGGAGGAAGTGGACCCGATCATCGGAATCGGCATCTATCGCGCCTTGTCGATCGGCGCGGTGGAGGTCAGCCAGAATGGCAACGAGATTTTCACGCTCGACGGCATCACGGCCACGATGAGCCCCTATGAGCCGGGCGGCACGCTGGAGATGGAAGGCAAGGTGAAGGACTTCTTCATCGACTTCTCCAAGATTCCGGAACCGCAGGTCCAGGCGAGCATGGCCGAACTCGGCTATTCGCAGATGCGCGGCCGGATGACCGGCACCGGCACCTGGGACACCGCAAGCGGCGACCTGAAAGCGCAGGAAACGATCGAACTCGACGACGCAGCGACCCTGAATATCGATTTCGGCATCGGCGGCTATGACGCCGAGCTGATCGCGGCGATGAAGAAAATGCAGAATGACATGAAGGGCCAGAGCGACGACGTCATGGGCATGGCCATGCTCGGCCTGATGCAACAAGTTGAAATCGGCTCGATCTCGATCGAACTCGTCGACCAGTCGGCAACGGGCCGCATTCTCGATTTCGCGGCCAAACAGCAGGGCAGCAATCGCGAGGCGGTTGTCGCCCAGGCGAAGGCGGTGCTGCCATTCGGGCTGGCGCAGCTGCAGAATCCCGAATTCGCCGCCAAGGTCACGGCAGCGGTCGGCGCCTTCCTCGATGATCCGAAGTCGCTGAAGATCGTCGCCATGCCGCCCAACCCGGTTCCGGTGGCGCAGATCATGGCCGCCGCGATGAGCGCGCCGCAGTCGATCATCGCCGCGCTATCCGTGGACGTGAAGGCGAACCAGTAAGCGGAAGCACCGCACGAACATTCCGGGCCCGGCGGAGCGATCCGCCGGGCTTATCGATTCCGGAATCTGCGAATGCAGGTTTGAAGAATCAATTCAGTGCCTTGGACAAGTTTGTTGAAGTCCATCGCCGCTTCGCCGGACATGGCGCCGGGCAGGTTCACCTGACCGACATGGACGAAACCATGCATCGCGCCGGACAGCCCGCGGCAAATGCCTCCGGCGGAATGATAGAAAACGTAGTTGCAGAGATAGCCACCCGCGTTGTCCGACCATTCGACCGGCAGGCCGGCCGCATCGAGCGCCGTTGCGATTTCGGCCAACGGTAGCGACGAGGCGACATGGCCACTGCCGTCGCGGATCGCGCCCGGCTCCGGCCGGTCGCCCGCATTGTCGGGGATCCGCGCGACGATCTCGTTGCGGGCGAGCGTCTCGAGCCGGAAACCGGCCGCTTCCTGCGCCAGTCCGAAGTGGACCGCGATGTGGGGATCGAAATCCGCCGCCGCATCTTCAAGTGCCGGGATCGCCGCGCGGTATTCGACCGGCAGAACGGCGAAGCGGAACTCCGCGTCCTCGCGGGACAGGGGCGGATCCGCCTCGAAACGGCGGATCAGGTGCTCGGTCGGGTTGACCGGCGCGCCCGGAAAGGGCGTGAAGCCGGTGACGAGGAGGCGGACAGTCATCGTCCTCCGCCTCCCCTTGACGTCAGCTCTTGACCGGCGGCGCGGTGCGCAGGTGCAGTTCGCGCAGCTGCGTCGGCGATGCCGGGGCCGGAGCGCCCATCAGAAGGTCCGACGCCTGCTGGTTCATCGGGAACAGCGTCACTTCGCGCAGGTTCTTCGCGCCAACCAGCAGCATGACGATGCGGTCGACGCCGGCCGCCATGCCGCCATGCGGCGGCGCGCCGTAGTGGAAGGCGCGATAGAGGCCGCCGAAGCGTTCCTCGACAGCCTTCGCGTCGAGGCCGACAATGCCAAACGCCTTGATCATCACTTCCGGCAGGTGGTTGCGGATGCCGCCCGAGGCGAGTTCATAGCCGTTGCAGACCAGGTCGTACTGCCACGCCTTGATGTTGAGCGGTTCTTCGTTCTCCAATGCACCGAGGCCGCCGCGCGGCATGGTGAAGGGATTGTGGCCGAAGTCGACACGCTTCTCGTCCTCGTTCCATTCGTAGAACGGGAAATCGACGATCCAGGCAAATTCGAAGCGGTCGCGGTCAACCAGATCGAGGTCCTCGCCGACGCGGGTGCGCGCATCGCCTGCAAAGGAAGAGAACTTCCTCGGGTCCCCGGCGACAAAGAAGCAGGCATCACCCGGCTTCAGGCCAAGCTGCAGGCGGATCGCCTCGGTGCGTTCCTCGCCGATGTTCTTGGCGATCGGACCGGCGCCCTCGACGCGATCGTTTTCCTCGCGCCAGAAGATGTAGCCGAGACCGGGCTGTCCCTGCCCTTGCGCCCAGGAGTTCATGCGGTCGCAGAAGGCGCGCGATCCGCCCGTCGGCGCTGGGATCGCCCAGACCGCGCCACGCGTGTCGTTGGCGAGAATGTTGGCGAAAACCTTGAAGCCCGAATCGCGAAAATGCTCCGACACGTCTTCCATGACGATCGGGTTGCGCAGGTCCGGCTTGTCGGTGCCGTATTTCAGGATCGCCTCGTCATAGGAGATGCGCGGGAACTCGCGCGTCACCGGCTTGCCGCCGGCGAACTCCTCGAACAGCGAGCGGATGACCGGTTCCATGGCCTCGAACACGTCGTCCTGCTCGACAAAGCTCATTTCGAGGTCGAGCTGGTAGAATTCGCCGGGAAGGCGGTCGGCGCGGGGGTCCTCGTCGCGGAAGCACGGTGCGATCTGGAAGTAGCGGTCGAAACCGGAGACCATCAGCAGCTGCTTGTACTGCTGCGGCGCCTGCGGCAGCGCGTAGAACTCGCCCGGATGAATGCGCGACGGCACCAGGAAGTCGCGCGCGCCTTCCGGCGACGAGGCCGTCAGGATCGGCGTCTGGAATTCCGTGAAGCCGGCCGAGGTCATGCGCCGGCGCATCGAGGAGATCACCTCGGTGCGCGTGACGATATTGCGATGCAGCGTCTCGCGGCGCAGGTCGAGGAAGCGGTAGGTCAGCCGGATGTCCTCGGGATAATCCGGTTCGCCGAAAACCGGCAGCGGCAGCTCCCGCGCTTCCGACAGCACTTCCATGTCGCGCGCGAAGATCTCGATCTCGCCGGTCGGGAGGTTCGGATTGACGGCCTCCGCCATACGCGGCTTGACCTCGCCGTCGACGCGGATCACCCACTCGCCGCGAACCTTCTCGGCTGTCCTGAAGCACGGCGAATCCGGATCGGCGACGACCTGGGTGAGGCCGTAGTGGTCGCGCAAGTCGATGAACAGCAGGCCGCCATGGTCGCGCACGCGATGGACCCATCCGGAGAGCCGGACGGTCGATCCTGCGTCCGTTTTGCGGAGTGCTCCGCATGTATGGCTGCGATAACGGTGCATGGGTATTCGCCTTTGTCTGCCTGGCGCGGCGGTCGCGCCGCGTCTTCAGGGTGCGGGAAATCGCGCGGAAAAGCGCACGGGCGGCCTGATTTGTCAAGGCGACGAACGGCGCCGGCGCCGGTTTGGCGTCAGCGAAGCCGTCGGCCGATAAAACCGGCACTGGCATAACGGGCGGAGCGGCTGCATAGTGAGCGCCGCTTCGCCTCACCGGTTCTCAATGTACTCAATCCGCCCGCTCGTCCCCCTACTAACCGCCGCCGGTATCCTGCTTGCCGGAAACGGTGTCCAGGGCACGCTGATCGCCGTGCGCGGCGCCGAGGAAGGTTTCTCGGCAGGGCTGATCGGATTGATGGGCACCGCCTATTTCGGCGGCTTCCTGCTCGGCTGCCTCTACATAGCGCGCATCCTGCGCAATGTCGGCCATATCCGCACCTTCTCCGCGCTTGCCGCCATCGCCTCCGCGGTGTCGCTGCTGCTGGTGCTCGTTCCCGACGGCGCGATGTGGCTGGCGGTACGTTTCGTCACCGGCTTCTGCTTCTCCGGCCTGTTCACGACGATGGAAAGCTGGCTCAATTCCGGCGTCAGCAACGAGAATCGCGGCCGGGTGCTGTCGGTCTACCGCATCATCGACATTGCCGCCGTCACCGGATCGCAATACCTGATCCCGGCGGTCGGATCGGGCGGCTTCGCCATCTTCGCGATCGTGTCGATGATAATCACGCTGTCGCTGGTGCCGGTGTCGATTGCCGACCGGTCCAACCCGAAGGCGCCGGAGGAGATCGAGCTCGACCTTCCCGGCGTCTGGCGGATCTCGCCGATCGCCGCCATCGGCTGCATCGCGGTCGGCGTGACGAACAGCGCGTTTCGCATGATCGGCCCGATCTACGTGCAGGACACCGGTTTCAACATCGCGGAGGTCGCGACCTTCATGAGCGCCGGCATCGTCGGCGGCATCGTTCTGCAATACCCGCTCGGCTGGCTGTCGGACCGGTGGGACCGGCGGCACGTGTTGATGCTGGCAACCGCCGGCGCCGTGCTTTCGGCGCTCGCCATCTTTTTCTTCGCGGGCAGTTCGCTGACGCTCAACCTCGCGGGCGTGCTGACATTCGGCGCCTTCGCGATGCCGCTCTATTCGCTGTCGGCGGCGCATGCCAACGACCATGCCGTGAAAGGCAACTACGTACAGGTCGCGGCGGGACTGATGCTGTTCTACTCAGTCGGCGCCATGGCCGGCCCGCCCGCGGCGGCATGGCTGATGGAGGCCGCCGGCCCGCGCGCGCTGTTCTCGTTCATCGCGGCGGTGCACGCCTCGCTGCTCCTCGCCACGGCATGGCGGATCATGGTCCGCCCGCCGGTACCCGCGCACAGGCGCGGGCGCTTCACGATGCTGCTCAGAACCTCGCCCGTGAACGCCCGCATCGCGCGCGCCGGCGCTTCACGCGATTCCGACGATAACGAGCAATCGACAAACCCTGATGACGCGGCTAAAGACCTGACCTCATGAAGACTATCGACTCAACGGAAGAGCTTTCCGCTGCCTGCGCGCGTCTGGCGCATCATCCGTTCATCACCATCGACACCGAATTCATCCGGGAGACAACCTTCTGGCCGATCCTCTGCCTCGTCCAACTGGCGAGCGCCGACGATGCGGTGCTGATCGACCCGCTGGCCAAGGGGCTGGATCTCACGCCGCTGTTCGAGCTTCTCGCGAACAAGGCTGTGCTGAAGGTGTTCCACGCCGCGCGGCAGGACATCGAAATCTTCGTCAATCTGACCGGCCGCGTGCCGGAACCGATTTTCGACACGCAGGTCGCCGCCATGGTATGCGGCTTCGGCGACGCGATCGCCTATGACCAGCTCGTCAAGAGAATTTCCGGCGCGAATATCGACAAGTCATCGCGGTTTACCGACTGGCGGCAGCGGCCGTTGAGCGAGCGGCAGCTTTCCTATGCGCTCGCCGACGTCACGCATCTGCGCGATGTCTATATCGACCTGTCCGAACGACTGAAATCTGAAAACCGCGAACACTGGGTGCAAGAGGAAATGGGCGTGCTGACGGCGCACGAAACCTACGACCTCAAGCCCGAAGACGCCTGGCAGCGGCTGAAACTGCGCGTGCGCAAGCCGATCGAACTGCAGATCCTGATGAATGTCGCCGCCTGGCGCGAAAGGGAAGCGCGCCAGCGCAACCAGCCGCGCCGCCGAATCCTCAAAGACGACGCGATCTACGAAATCGCCCAGCAGCAGCCGCAGACGCCGGAGGCGCTCGGCCGGTTGCGGTCGCTAAACAAAGGCGTCGAGCGCTCGTCAATGGCTGAGCCGCTCATCCGCGCCGTCACCGAGGCGCTGGAAATGGACAAGCACGACCTGCCCGTCATTCCGCGCCCGCCGGCCTCGCCAGAGGGCACGAGCGCCGCGGTGGACCTGCTGCGGGTGCTGCTGAAACTCGCTGCGGAAGAGCATGGCGTCGCCCAGAAGATCATCGCCAACATCGACGATCTCGAACAGATCGCCATTCACGGCGAACAGGCGGACGTGGGAGCCCTGAAAGGCTGGCGGCACGAGGTGTTCGGCGAAAAGGCATTGCGGACCGTGCGGGGCGAAATCGCCATCCGCTTCGAACAGCGCAAGCTCTCCATCCTCGACGTCGGCTAGGGGTCTATTCCTCAACCACCAGCGTGATGGGGCGGTTGACCGTTTTCGCCAACTGATTGACGCGTCCGAGCGGCCTGTTGCCGTAGAGCCCGGCCAGCCGGCCCGGCAGGACAAGATCCATCGCGCCATTCTCCTTCTCGCGCCAGGTCACGTCGCCGATCACGCCGGGCATGGCCGCGGTGAACAGATAGGCGACGCGGAAGAAAGCGCCGAGATAACGGCTGCGGTCCCATATGCGGTCGGGGGTTATCGTCCGTATTTCCGGCGCCAGCGAGCCAGTCTTCAGCCCGTCGTGGCGGAAATAATTGGCGAGCGCGACATAGGCGCGGCCCGCATGGTCGATCTGGGTGAAGGACCCATAGGCCAGGACGTTCAGCGACTGGTCGCCGCGATAGTCGGGATGGGCGCGCCAGGAAATATCGGCCAGCCGGCATGCGGCCTCGCGATAGCGCGCCTCGTCCTCGGTCTCGTCGATGCCGAAGACCTTGAAAGCCTTGCCGGTCCATGTCGCGAGTTCGCGAGCATGACGCGGCGAGCGCGACCGAAGGATCGAGAGTTCCTCGGACGCCTCGATCAACGCGTCGCGGCGTCGCGTCGCCGGATCGAGCAGACCGTAAAGATAGCCCTCGCGCACGCCGGCGGACGAGAAGATGACCTTTGCCGGGTTCATGGCGCGGACGATTTCGGCGAGCACGATGGCGCCGTAAGGCAGAAGCGAACGGCGCGAACGGGCCACATCCTCGATACCTGGCATCTTCTCGATACTGTTGCGGCCGACGCGGGTCAGGAATCCAACCGCCCGCGAAGCGTCCATCTCGTAGTGATGCGTCACATGCAGCGGATAGTCGGTCGCCGCCATGTGCAGCTTGGCAAGGTTTCGCCATGTGCCGCCAACGGCGTAGAAGTTCCTCCCGGCGCCGTCCTTGAGAAAACTCGTCGCCTTGATATCGTCGCGGGCGATCAGCACGGCTTTCGCCAGATCGCCGCCGGCGCGCTCCGACAGTCGGATGACGCCGATCGGCAGCGTCATGCCCTCGCCTATGTGCTCGCCTTTCATGTCGACCAGTTCGAGGCTGCCGCCGCCCAGATCGCCCATCACCCCGTCGATGTCGCGGAACGCCGACTGGATTCCATAGGCGGAGAAAAGCGCCTCCTCGCCGCCGGTCAGCACAGTGATCTTCTGGCGCAGTATCCGCTCGGCCTCGGCGATGAAGGCCGGACCATTGCCAGCCTCGCGTGCCGCCGCCGTCGCCAGGATAACCAGGCGCTCGACGCGCGCCTGGTCGGCAAGCGCGCGGAACCGCTTCAGGGCGCCGAGCGCATCCCGGACCGCGTTTTCGTCCATGTCGCCCGTCTCGGCGATGCCCCGGCCGAGCCCGCACTGGACTTTTTCGTTGAACAGTATCGAGGGCGAGCGAACGAGCCCTTCGTAGATCACGAGGCGAACGGAGTTGGAACCGATATCGACAACGGCGATCGGATGCCTGTTTCGCAAGCGCCCCTGGGCGTCTTCGGTTTCAATCAAATGTCAGTTCCACAACCGGATCGCGTTCGTCAGGATCCCCTGCTCTCTGCCCTTTTTTTGTGAGCGATCAAACGGGGCGCGGAAGATTTCAACGACTTTCCACGGCCCGATAGACTTGGATTGGTCATAAAGTATTTCTGGGCGTTGAAAGGCTGTTCGTCCTTGGCAGGCCCGATGCGACGCGAGCGGCCGTCGGCCATGACCTCGAAGCTCTGCTCGTTGTCGAGCAGGTTGGCGAGCATGATCTGGCCGAGAACCTGTTCATGTACCGTCGGATTTTCCAGCGGCACGAGCGTTTCGACCCGGCGGTCGAGATTGCGCGGCATCAGGTCGGCCGAGCCGATATAGACGACCGCCTCGTCGCTAGGTAGTCCGTGGCCGTTGCCGAAGCAGTAGATGCGGCTGTGTTCCAGGAAGCGGCCGATGATCGACTTGACGCGGATATTGTCCGAAAGACCCGGCACCTGTGGCCGCAGGCAGCATATGCCGCGCACGACCATGTCGATCTGCACGCCGGCGGCGCTGGCGTCGTAGAGCGCATCGATGATGTCCGCATCGACAAGCGAGTTCATCTTGAACCAGATATCAGCCGGACGTCCGGCCCGCGCATGGGCGGCTTCCTCGGCGATGTGCTTGAGGATGCGCTGGCGCATGAAGCGCGGCGATACGGCAAGTTTCATGTCGGAGCCGGGATCGGCATAGCCGGTGATGAAGTTGAACACCTGCCCCACATCGCGGGCAATCGCCGGATCGCAGGTGAAGAAAGACAGGTCGGTGTAGATCTTGGCGGTGACCGGGTGATAGTTGCCGGTGCCGAGATGGACGTAGTTGCGCAACCGGCCGTCCTCGCGCCGCACGATCAGCGACATCTTGGCGTGGGTCTTCATCTCGAAGAAGCCGTAAACGACCTGCACGCCGGCACGCTCGAGGTCGCGCGCCCAGCGGATATTCGCCTCCTCATCGAAGCGCGCCTTCAATTCGATCAGCGCGGTGACCGACTTGCCGGCCTCGGCCGCGTCGATCAGCGCCCGGATGATCGGGCTGTCCTTGGACGTGCGGTAGAGCGTCTGCTTGACCGCGAGCACGTTCGGGTCCTGCGCGGCCTGGCGCAGGAACTGCACGACGACATCGAAGGACTCATAAGGGTGATGGACGATGATGTCCTTCTCGCTGATGGCGGCGAAACAGTCTCCGTTGTGCTCGCGGACGCGTTCGGGAAAACGCGCCGAATAAGGCTCGAACTTCAGGTCGTCGCGATCGATGGCGACGATCTCGGACACGGTGTTGAGCGCCAGGAAGCCGGGCTGGACGCTGACGCGCGATTCCGGCACCTCCAGTTCGTGCGCCACGAATTCGCGCAGGCCGTGCGGCATCTCGTGGTCGAACTCGATACGGATCACCTGGCCGCGCCGGCGACGCTTGAGCGCCGTTTCGAACAACCGCACCAAGTCTTCGGCCTCTTCCTCGACCTCGATATCGCTGTCGCGGATGATGCGGAACGTGCCCTTCCCCTTCACCTCGTAGCCCGGATAGAGCTTGGAGATGTAAAGGCCGATGATGTCCTCGAGACTGATGAAGCGGAACCTTGAACCTTCCGTCGGGATCGAAACGAAACGGTCGAGCGCGGTTGGAAACCGCAACAGCGCGTTCATCTGCGCGCGCGAGGCGCGGTTTACCAGTTCCAGCGCGATCGAGAAGCCGAGATTGGGACTGAAGGGGAACGGGTGCGCCGGGTCGATCGACAGCGGCGTCAACACCGGGAATATCGTCTGGAGAAAGTGATCCTCGAGCCAGACGAGATCCTCGCGGGCGAGTTGCTCGCTGCGCACGATCTCGATGCCCTGACCCTCCAGGTCCTCCTGCAGTTCGGCGAGCACGACCTGCTGCTCCGTCTGCAGCTTGCCGGATTCATCGAGGATCGCCTCAAGCTGTTCCTGCGGCGTCAGGCCGTCGGAGGACCGTTCGACGATGCCTTCGCGGACCTGGCCGGCAAGGCCCGCCACACGCACCATGAAGAACTCGTCCAGATTGTCGGCCGAGATCGAGAGGAAGCGCAGCCGCTCCAGCAACGGGTGCTTGGTGTTGCGAGCCTCGTCCAGCACGCGCCAATTGAACTGCAGCCAGGAGAACTCGCGATTGATGAAACGCGCAGCGTCGTGCCTCAGGGCGGCGCCCTCGGCAACAAGCGCGGCGCTGTCGGCATTCGTCATTCCGGGAGTGACGGCATCGTTCATGTGGTGTCGCGCGTTCCTGACTTTACGTATCTGCCTAGCCCCGAAATGCCACGGTTCCGTGACACAGTCGAGGCCACATGCCGGCGCTTGCCGATCTAGATGTCGAATTCGGCCTGCCCGGCATCGTACTCCCGCACGAAGGCCGCCGCAAAGGACCTGGTGATACGGGTCTTTCGCGCCAGCGACGCCTTGTCGAGACCATCGACAATCGCGCGCGCGCTGGCAAGCGAACGTTCGATGCGACCGGCAAGGTAGCGTATGACCGAAAGATCGACGGAAATCTGGCGGTCGGCGAAGAGCTTCGCCATGACGCCGACGAGCAGGTCGTCGTCCGGTTCGGCGATTTCGACGGTCGTCGCCGCCTGGATGCGCGACCGCAGATCCGGCGTCGAGACGTTCCACGCGCCCGGCCAGTGCGCCGAGGTCATCAGAAGACTGCCGCCATTGGCGCGCACCGCGTTCATGATGTGGAACAGGACGTTCTCGTCGAAGCCGCCCGGCTCGATCCCGTCGAGCAGCAGCGCCTGGCCCGATTGCGCGGCATCGAGATCGGCATCGCTCAAGGCTTGCGGGTCGCAGGCGCGAGCATGCGCCATCCCGGCCCAGATCGTCGCCAGATGCGTCTTGCCCGAACCGGGCGGCCCGGCGACAACCACCGCGGGCCCGGGCCAGTTCGGCCAGCTCTCGATCAACATGACAGCGTCACGGTTCGAGCGGGTGACGATCAGGTCGTCGCGCGACATCGAGCCCGACAGACCTATATCGAGCAGAAGCTGTGCGTCGGCGTCCTTCATGGCCTTGCGCTGGTGCGATCAGTCATCGGCGGCGATTTTTTCCGGCGGTTCGGAAGCCCCGGCATAGAGATCGGAATCGAGGTATTTTTCCAGTGCGAACCGCACCAGTACACCAACGGAGGCCGCCGCGGGGACGGCAATCAGCAATCCGGTGAAGCCGAACAGGCTGCCGAAAGCGAACAGCGCGAACATCAGCCAAACGGGATGCAGGCCGACGCTGTCACCGACGAGCTTCGGCTGCAGGATGTTGCCTTCGATGATCTGGCCGATGAGAAACACCGCCGCGACGGCGGCAACCATGATCCAGTCCGGCCAGAACTGGACGACCGCGACGCCGACCGAAAGAACCAGCCCAACGGTCGACCCGACATAGGGAATGAAGCTGACGAGGCCCGCGAACAGGCCGATCAACAGCCCGAAATTGAGCCCCGTGATCGTCAATCCAACCGCGTAATACAGGCCCAGGATCAGGCAGACGGTGCCCTGCCCGCGCACGAAACCGGCGATCGCCTCGTTGACCTGCCGGGCGAGCCTGCGAACGTTTTCGACATGATCGCGCGGCACCCAGCTGTCGACCTTGGCAACCATCCTGTCCCAGTCGAGCAGCATATAGAAGGCGACGACCGGCGTGATGACCAGGAGGCCCGCGACGTTGATGACCGCCTTGCCGGAGGACCAGATTCCCTGCACCAATGTCGTCAGGAAGCCAGCGCTCTGCTTCAGCAATTCGTCGAGGTTTCGGTTCAGGCTCTCGGCGTCGATGCCGACATAGCGGGCAAGCCAGCCGGTATCCATGCTGAGTTTGGAGACGAGCCCCTGGATCTGCACCAGATAACCCGGAATATGCGCCGCGAACTGCGCCGCCTGGGTGGCGAGGACCGGCACGATCACCGCCAGCGCGATGATGAACAGCACGATGAAGGCGAGCAGCATGACAATGGTGGACGCAAGCCGCGACAGGCCGCGGCGTTCCAGGAAGTCGGCCACCGGGTCGAGGAAATAGGCCAATGCGAGACCCGCCAGGAAGGGCAGGAGGATGGAGCGGAAGATGAAGATGAAGACGACGAAAAGCACGGCCGCGCCGAGCCAGAAGACCGCCTGGCGCTTCAGCGAGGCGGTGGAAATGTGCTTGCTCAATTCACGCCATCCTTCTGTTTCGCGTTTCCGACATTGCGCGGGAGCAGGCTTCCGTAAGCCGCCGCGGAAACCGCCGTCAATGCGACGACGGCCGCGATGAGAGCATTTTTCAGGAGCGGAACCGACCAGCCGAAAGTCTCGGCGGCAAGCAGCCAGCTCGCCAGCACGATCAGCACCACGGTGTTGATTTTCGACACCATCAGCGGGCGAATGGCGGATGCATTGCCCCGCGCGGCCATCAGCGTGGCGCCGGCAACGATCGCGATGTCGCGCGCGATGATCAGCGCCACCAGCCAGACGGGCACGACATCCAGGGCGGCGAAGGTGGAGAATACGGCGATCGACAGCCCCTTGTCGGCGAGCGGGTCGAG
>JBAQHA010000495.1:0-1791 GCA_049288075.1 Oricola sp. | reverse complement strand
CGTCAAGGCACGGCGTCAAGCGGTGTCCCGACGGCAAGAGCGACCGGACGTCGGGAGCGCCGCGCTCGCCTGACGCCGCCGCTACCGCTCGAACAGGCCGACGATCCCGGCGTGATCGAGCGTACGGCCGAGGACGGCTGCTTCCACCTGCCTGCATGACGGGCGGGGACCGAGACCGAGCCGTTCGACATCGAGCGCGGCCAGCCGGAAATGATAGTGATGAACGCCGTGGCCCTTCGGCGGGCACGGGCCGCCATAGCCCGGCTTGCCGAAATCGTTGACGGCCTGGCGCAGGCCGCCGGGCAGGTTCGGCGACGGCGGCAGCGCCTCGGGGAGCGCAGTCCGGTCCGGCGGAATGTCGAAGACGGCCCAATGGTGGAACGTACCCGACGGGGCGTCGGGATCGTGGCAGAAGAGCACGAGACTCTTCGTGCCCCGCGGCGCGTCGCGCCACTCGAACGGCGGCGACACATTTTCGCCGGTGCAGGCGTAACGGGCAGGAACGAAGCCGCCCGCCTCGAACGCGGAACTCGTCAGCGAAAATGCCATGGCAGCGTCTCCTCGCGTTTTTCTCCAACGGCATTGTTAGGCGATGGCGGGCCGCCCGGCCTTGACATCCGACAATGGGCCATACCGTCACAACGACAGGGAAAGCGTCTCGTCGCCGGTCAGATCGACTCCGTGCCCGAAACGTCCGCATTCGCGGTCGAGCCTTCCGGCGAGCCATGCGGCGCCCTCGCCGCGCAAGCGCTCCAGGCGGAATTTCCGCAGCCGGAACGGCACCATCTCGACACCGCGCAGACGACGCGCCTCGCGGTCGTAATCGACGAACCATGCGAGCGTCAGGTTCGGGCGGAACGATTCATGGCCGCCGATGCCCTCGTAATCGTTGATCAGGTCCCCGCAGCCGTAGATTACCGGCCTGCCATCATGGATCTCGATCGCCATCGGGTGATGCGACGAATGGCCGTGAACGATGTCGACACCGATTTCGCCGATCAGCGCGCGGGCGAAGCGGCGATGCCCGTCGGGAATATCGTAGCCCCAGTTCGGACCCCAGTGGATCGAGGCGACGACAACGTCGCCGGGCCGCCGCCATGCGCCGATTTCCTCGGCGACACGCCGGATGGAGCGCTTGTCGAAGCCGGGCAGGACATTGATGCCGGGGCGGTCCGGCTGCGCCGCCCAAGCCTCGGGCACGCCGCTCGACGGCGACCCGAAACCGAAGACGAGAATTCGCCCGCCCGGCGCGCCCAGAATTGCGGGCTGGGCGGCGAGCGCTGAGTCGCCGCAGCGACGCCAACGGCCTGCAGCGTCGCGAGCGTATCGGCGATGCCCTCGACGCCCCAATCGCCGAGGTGATTGTTGGCGAGTACGCAGCAGTCGATGCCGGCAGCGGTGATGATTCCGGTATTGCCGGGATGCATCCGGTAGTTGATACCCTTCGGTTCCGGCGTCCCGCGGGCGGTGACGGCGGTCTCGAGATTGACGATCCTGGCGACCGGATCGCGGCTTTCGATCTCGGCGAGGAGATCGCCCCAGACATAGCGCCATGAGACCTTTCGCGGAATCGCGCCCGAGGCCTTTTCGGCGAGCGCGACATAATCGCGGGCGGATCTGACATAATCCTCGTGCAACGCCGGGTCGCCCGGATGCGGCAGGATCTGGTCGATCCCGCGCCCGGTCATCACGTCACCGCCCAGGAAAAGCTTCATCGTCTTCGCCCCATCCCAAATGCCGGCCGCCACCTTGATACGCGTCAATGCGCGGCGGGCCCTGCCGGTCTTGACT
>JBAQHA010000494.1:0-2048 GCA_049288075.1 Oricola sp. | reverse complement strand
CCTCCAGGGCGGCAAAGATTGCGGTCAGAAAGGCCGCCGGTGAGGCGGCGTCCGCCGCGCCAGCGCTCCAACCGCGGATCTGCGCCAGGGCCTGTTCCTGCTGGCGCTCCAGAACGGCCGCGAGCAGCGCATCCTTGCTGGTGAAGTGGTTGTACAGCGTGCGCTTGGTGAGGCCGGCGGCGGCGGCGATGGAGTCGACGCCGACGCGCGCGAAGCCCTTCCTGTAAAACAGGCCGTAGGCCGCGGTGACGATGCGGTCCCTGGTGTAAGAGGCTGAGCGACCCATGGCGCCAGAGTATACCAACTAGTGAATGTAAATAAGCGGCCTTCTCGGCCAGACTCAGCGCCGGTCCATGCCGCAGGGGAGACGACCCGTGAGCGACAGCGTCCTTACCGTCCGCGATCTTCAAGCTACCGCCGTGAATGCGCCCCTGGTCCGGCCGATCACCACGGCATCCGGCGCCATTCCCTCGGCGCCGCTGGTGCTGATCGACGTGACCACCGTCGAAGGCATCACCGGGCGCTCGTACATCTTCGGCTACACGGCTTTGACCCTGCGCCCGCTGCTCGCCGTTCTGGCGGAACTCGCGGAGCTGTTGCGCGGAGAGGTGGTCGCGCCGGTCGAGCGCTTCCGCCAGTTCGAGGGCAGATTCCGGCTGCTCGGGCGCCAGGGCCTGCTCGGCATGGCCCTTTCGGGAATCGACATGGCGCTGTGGGATGCCCTCGGGCGCGCCCACGGCGTCTCCGTCGCACGCCTGCTTGGCGGCGCGGAACGGCCGCTGCCTGCCTACGACAGCTTCGGCCTCGTCGATCCGGGGCGCGACCGGGCAGAACTCGAGCGCTCTCTCGCCCGAGGCTTCAAGGCGATCAAGATCAAGCTGGGCGGCGGCGACCTGCGGCACGACCTCGACACGGTGGAAAAGGTCCGCGAGATCATCGGCGCGGACACCGCCCTGATGGTCGACTACAACCAGTCCCTCAGCGTGCCGGAGGCAATCCGGCGCATGCGGCGCCTGGTGGATTTCGACATTCTCTGGGTCGAGGAGCCGGTGCCGGCGGAAGACCTCGCCGGCCACGCCGCGGTCCGGCAAGCCTGCGGCCTTGCCGTTCAAACCGGCGAGAACTGGTGGTTCCCCGAGGATGCCGCGCGGGCGATCGCCGCCAAAGCAAGCGACTTCGTCATGCTCGATCTCATGAAGATCGGCGGCGTGACGGGATGGACGCGCGCCGCCGCCCAGGCCGCGGCGGCATCGCTTCCGGTGTCAAGCCACCTCTTCGCCGAGGCGAGCGCCCATGTGCTGGCGGCGACGCCCGGCGCCCACTTCCTGGAGCACCTCGACCTTGCCGCCGCGATCCTCGCCGATGCGCCGCCGGTGGTTGAGGGCACGGTGACAGCGCGCGGGCCCGGCCTGGGCCTGGAGTGGGATGCGCGTGCCGTCGAGAAATACGCCCTCTAGCGACAGAACTCAGTCATGCCAGCACGCGAGAGCGGCGGCGGCCAACCGTGGGGTGATCTCCGGCCCCGGTCATTGATCGTTTCCGACTGGCGATTCCGGCAGCCGAACCGGCTATGATATTGCGTTTGGCAAGCCCGCCAAACGCAACAGGGGCGGGCACATGCACAAAGTCCTTCACATCTGCACGATGCTGTTCTGCGCGGCGATCGGCGCATCATTCACCGCGTCCGCTTCCGCGGAGACGATCGAGATCAAGATCGGCGTTGCGGACAATCTCGGTCCGCGGATTACCCGGATCCTGGAGCTCTACCCGGACGTCTGCGCGCAGGACGGATTCTTCTCCAGCGAGTGGCTTCGCACGTCACTGGAGTTCGTCATCGTCTGCCGCGCGATCCGCCTGGGCGGGCTGGAAGCGACCTACACCATTCTCAGCTTTCCGAACTCCGCGCGCACGCGCGCGGAGCTTCTGGAAGGCACCGTCGCGATCATGGTCGACCTGCCGTGGGGCGATTTCGCCAGCCACGAAGACCTCTATCGCAGCGATCCCGTCCTGCGGATCGGGGACTTCGTCAAGGGCGTCTACACGCGGCC
>JBAQHA010000493.1:0-2446 GCA_049288075.1 Oricola sp. | reverse complement strand
TTGATGTCATCGGTGATGATGCGTATCGAGACGAAATTCATTGCGACGATCCTTTGTGCGGAGATTCACGCTGGATCGTAATAGCGACCTCCTGACACCCTTCTGTCAGGAGATCGGCCGCGATGCCGCGGCCATGGCGGGCATGCTTCAAAAGTGATCGCGGCGGGCTTCGGCCCGCAGTTTTTTCGTGTTATCGTGGCATTAATCCGGTTGCTGCCCGGACGCGCCTCAATCACGGACAAACCTTGTACCGAACGCGCGGTCCGACGTCAGCGGCCGGATTTGCTTGTGCGGCCCGCGCCATGCTCGGCGAGCCAAATGCCGACGATGACCATCGCCAGCGCGACCGCATGATAGGGATGGAACCGCTCGCCGACGATGGCGATCGCGAGGAGGGTCCCGAACACCGGCACGAGGTTGATGAAGAGGCTGGCGCGGTTGGAGCCGATCAACACCACGCCGCGCATGTAGAAGACCTGCGACAGGATCGACGGGAAGATCGCCGTGTAGGCGGCGACCGCCCAGCCGGTCAGGTCCGGCATCGAGGCCTCGCCGGTCGAGATTTCCCACAGCGCGAAAGGCCAGGCCGTCACCATGGCGCCGAACGCCATCACCACCATCAGGGTGCGCCAGTCGAGCGCCGGCTTGTAGCGCAGCGCCACCGTGTAGCCGCCATAGGCGAGAATCGCGATCAGCATGATCGCGTCGCCGCGATTGATGTCGAGCGTGGCGAGCCGCGCGATGTCGCCGCCCGAGGCGGTGACCGCCACGCCGACCAGCGACAGCACGAAGCCGAGGATCTGCACCGGGCCGACCCGCATACCGAACAACAGGAAATTGGCGACGAAGATCACCAGCGGCATGCCGGACTGCTCGATCGTCACGTTGATGGCGGAGGTATATTTCAGCGCCGAATAGAGAGCGAGATTGAATACCGAGAAACCGACCGCGCCGAGCGCCAGCAGGCGCGGGACATGACGGCGCGCCTCGGGCCACTCGCGCCTCAGGTGAGGCAGGCCGATCACCAGAATGACGAGGAAGGCGATGGTCCAGCGCACCGCCGTCAGCGTCATCGGCGCGATGTGCCCGACGGCGAGCTTGCCCGCGACGGCGTTGCCGCCCCAGAACAGGGCCGTGGCCGTCAGCAGGAGATAGGCAACACGGCGCGGGGAGGGGGCGGACATGGAGAAGGAATTCCAATCGAGAGGGCAGGCACCTGCTATCCGAACGGACGCTCGGCGTAAACAAGGGCGTGGCGCCTGGAATTCAATAGTTTATTACGCGGAACGGGGTATTTGGCGAATTGCCTATCGCGCTTTTGCCGCCATGAGTCTAGAACGCCGCGGGTTTGACACAATAGTCCGGGATTAACGCGCAATGACCAACGTAGTCGTAATCGGCACCCAGTGGGGCGACGAGGGCAAGGGCAAGATTGTCGACTGGCTCTCCGAGCGCGCCGACGTCGTCGTGCGCTTCCAGGGCGGGCACAATGCGGGGCACACGCTCGTCATCGACGGCGTGAGCTACAAGCTGTCGCTGCTGCCGTCGGGCGTGGTGCGCGAAGGCAAGTTCTCCGTCATCGGCAACGGCGTCGTCTTCGATCCGCACGCCTTCGTGGCCGAACTGGGCCGGCTGAAGGACCAGGGCGTCGTGGTCGGACCGGAGCGGCTGCGCATCGCCGAGAACACGGCGCTGATCCTGTCGGTGCACCGCGAACTGGACGGCATCCGCGAGGATGCGGCGTCCAACTCGGGCACCAAGATCGGCACGACGCGGCGCGGCATCGGCCCCGCCTACGAGGACAAGGTCGGCCGGCGCGCGATCCGCGCCATGGACCTCGCCAACATGGAAACGCTGCCTGCCAAGGTCGACCGGCTGCTGACGCATCACAACGCATTGCGGCGCGGCCTCGGCTATCCGGAAGTGGAGCACGAGACGCTTATGGAGGAACTGCGCTCGGTCTCCGGCGCGATCCTGCCCTATATCGACCGCGTCTGGAAAATCCTCGACGACTATCGCCGCCGCGGCGCGCGCATCCTGTTCGAGGGGGCGCAGGGCACGCTGCTCGACATCGATCACGGCACCTATCCGTTCGTCACCTCGTCGAACACCACGGCGGGCCAGGCGGCGACCGGATCCGGCATGGGACCGGGCGCGGTCGGCTACGTGCTCGGCATCACCAAGGCCTATACGACACGTGTCGGCGAGGGGCCGTTCCCGACCGAACAGACCGGCGAGGTCGGCCAGTTCCTCGGCGAGCGCGGCCACGAATTCGGCACCGTGACGGGGCGCAAGCGGCGCTGCGGTTGGTTCGACGCGGTGCTGGTGCGCCAGGCGGTGGCGATCAACGGCATTTCCGGCATCGCGCTGACCAAGCTCGACGTGCTTGACGGGCTGGACGAGATCAAGATCTGCATCGGCTACAAGCTCGACGGCGAGGAAATCG
>JBAQHA010000492.1:0-10756 GCA_049288075.1 Oricola sp. | reverse complement strand
GTACTGCCGGGCACGCAAGCGCCCACCGCTAAGATAGAGACCCCAGCCGCGCTGGCACTCATTGTGTTCGTTTCGGTCCACTACTTCGGCGTGCGCGCCCAGGGCCTTCTTGGCTATCTCGCGAGCTTCGCAAAACCGAAGCTCATCATGCTGCCGCTCAATCTCCTCTCGGAGGTGACGCGCACCTTCTCGCTCATGGTGCGCCTCTTCGGCAACGTGATGAGCGGGGAGTTCGTGATCGCACTCGTGCTCGCGCTCGCCGGGCTCTTCGTGCCGATCCCGCTCATGGCCCTCGAGATCCTGCTGGGTCTCGTGCAGGCCTACATCTTCACCGTGCTCGCAACCGTCTTTATCGGCGCCGCGATCGGCAGCGTCGAACGAGGCTAAGGAGGCCCAATGGATCCAAAGCTCATCAGCATCATCGCCGCGGCCGTCGCCGTCTCCTTCGGGGCGATCGGACCGGCTTTCGCCGAGGGCCGCTCTGTCGCTGCCGCCATGGACGCGCTCGCGCGCCAGCCGGAGGCCGCGGGTGCGATTTCGCGCACGCTTTTCGTCGGACTGGCCATGATCGAGACTATGGCGATCTACTGCCTGGTTATCGCCTTGCTGCTGCTGTTCGCCAACCCCTACGTCGGGTAGTCATGCAATTCGACTGGTGGACGCTCGCGCTCCAGACGGTCAACTTCGCCGTCCTCGTCTGGCTGCTGCACCGGTTCCTGTACAAGCCGGTGCTGCGTATGGTCGATGCGCGCCGCACTGAGGTCGAGAAGCAGTATGGCGACGCGCACACCGCCGAGGCCAAGGCGAAGGCCGCGCTCGCGCAGATCGAGGCCGAACGGACCGGCATCGCTGCGGAGCGTGCGGCCGCGCTGAAGGCGGCCGCCGCCCAGGCCGAGGAGGCGGCCGCGACGCGCCGTACCCAAGGGGAACGCGAGGCGACAACGCTTCTCGATGATGCCCGGAAGTCACTTGCAGCGGAGCGAGAGCACGCGCTCGCTGAGGCGCGTGGCGCAGCGCTCGACCTAGGCGTCGAAATCGCACGCCGGCTTCTCGCCGAAGTCCCGACGGCGCTGCGCGCCGAGGCCTGGCTCGAACGGGTCGAGCAGCATCTTGCCGGCCTTCCGCCCGCGGAGCGCGACGAGATCGCCAAAGGGCTCAACAGCGACGGCACGCTCCGCGTGGTGACCGCGGTATCGCTCCCGGAACCCGTCATGACAGAATGGCAGACGCGGCTCCATCAGGCTCTTGGTGATCGGACCACAATCGTGTTCGACTTTGATCCGGCGCTCATTGCGGGCGTGGAGCTCCATTTCCCGAACGCAATCCTGCGCTTCTCGTGGCGCAACACGCTTTCGGTCCTGCGGGCGGAGATTGAGACCCATGACGACCCTCGCTGAAGACCTACGCGGCTGGACCGGCCGGAGCCGGCAGCACATCGGGACGCTGCCCATGGCTCCCCAGATCGAGCGCGTGGGGCGTGTTCTCCAGGTCGGCGACGGGGTCGCCAGCGTGGCCGGGCTTCCCGACACGCGGCTCGACGAGCTGCTCGTGTTCGAAGGCGGCGTGCGCGGGCTCGCGGTCGACCTCGGGGAGGGGGCGATCGGTTGCGTGCTGCTCGGCGATGCCGGGAGGACTTCGGCCGGGAGCGTCGTGCACGGCACCGGCGAGGTGGTGCGGGTGCCAGTCGGCGAAGCGCTCCTCGGCCGCGTCGTCGATGCCCTGGGCGCGCCGTTGGACGGAGATCTTCGGGTTGCGGCAGAGGCGCTCGCGCCGGTTGAGCAGCCGGCTCCCTCGATCATCGACCGGGCGCTTGTAACACGGCCGCTTGCGACCGGGCTTCTCGTCGTCGACGCGATGATCCCCCTCGGCCGCGGCCAGCGCGAGCTCATCATCGGCGATCGTGGAACCGGCAAGACGGCGATAGCCGTCGACACCATCATCAATCAGCGGTCGAGCGATGTGATCTGTGTCTATGCCGCCGTCGGCCAGAAGGCGTCGTCCGTCGCCCAGGTCATCGATGCCGTCCGGCGCTACGGTGCGCCCGAGCGCTGCCTCTTCGTCGTGGGCGAGGCGGATGCGGCGCCCGGGCTGCAGTGGCTCACTCCCTATGCCGCTTGCACCATGGCCGAGCATTTCATGGCCCAGGGGCGCGACGTGCTGCTCGTGATCGACGACCTGACCAAGCATGCCGCAGTCTATCGCCAGGTCTCCCTGCTGCTGCGCCGGCCGCCGGGGCGCGAGGCCTATCCCGGCGACATCTTCTACATCCATTCGCGCCTGCTGGAGCGCGCGGCGAAGCTTGCGCCGGAGCGCGGCGGCGGCTCGCTCACGGCGCTGCCGATCGCCGAGACCCAGGCCGGCAGTATCAGCGCCTACATTCCGACCAACCTGATTTCGATCACCGATGGCCAGATCTATCTCGACCCGCGGCTCTTCTACGAGGACCAGAAGCCGGCCGTCGATGTCGGCAAAAGCGTGTCGAGGGTCGGCGGCAAGACCCAGGCGCCGGCGCTCAAGGCGCTGGCCGAGAGCCTGCGGCTCGAGTACGCCCAGTTCCTTGAGCTGGAGGTGTTCACGCGGTTCGGCACCATGGTCGACGAGCGCACACGCAAGAAGATCGAGCACGGCCGGCGCATCCGCGCCGTGCTCGCTCAGCGCCAGTTCGCGCCGTCGAGCCTCGGGGCGCAGGTCGCGCTGCTCCTGGCGCTGGCCGAGGGCCTGCTGGATGGCGTCCAGCTTGACCGCATCGATGCCTTCCGTGCCGCGCTCGGTTCCTGGCTCGCCGAGCATTGCCCCGAGGTCGTGACGCTGGACGACCAGGCAAAGGCCCTTCCGAGCGAGCTCTGTGGGCGGCTCAAGGCTAGCCTCGAAGCGCTGGCGCGTACGATCGCTACCCCGAAGGCCGACCAGAGTGTGGGGAGCGGCGAACCATGACCCGCCTTGCGGACATCGAGGCCCACATCAGCAATATGAGTGAGTTGCTCGGCATCGTCGGCGCCATGCGCTCGCTCGCCGGCATGCGCATGCAGGAGGCGCAACGGACGCTCCCGGGCATCCGGCAGTATGCGGAAGCGGTCGCGTCCGGGATTGCTGATACGCTCCTCCTCATGAGAGAGCCAGAGCCGGCGCCGCGCAAGCCTCAAGAACGGCTGGCGCTCGTGCTCTGTACCGCGGAGCACGGCTTCGTCGGCGGCTTCAACGAGCGCCTGTTCGAAGCCGCGCAAGCGGTCCTTAGACCGAGCGATGCACTCTTCGTCCTCGGTACGCGCGGCGCGGCGCTCGCGGTCGAAAGGGGCAGTCCAGCGAACTGGACGCACCCGATGGCGACGCGCGGTGCCGCGGTCCCCGAGACCGTTCAGCGCCTGTCAACCGAGTTGTACCGCCGCATAGCCCGGGGCGAGATCGCTCGCGTCGAAGTGATCTATGCCCGTTACGGCCAGGGCAGTGCGGAAAGCATCGAGCGACGTCTGCTCCTGCCGCTCGTTCTGGCCTCGTTCAGGCCGAAGCAGCCGCGCCAGCCACCGCTGCACAATCTGGAGCCTGTCGCGCTGCATGAGAGGCTGATGGTCGAGTATGTCTTCGCGCTCTTGACCGAGACCGCGGTCGAATCGATCGCCAGTGAAAACGCCGCGCGCTTCGCGGCCATGGAGTCCGCCCACGATAATGTGTCGAAGAAGCTCGAACAGCTCCACCAGAACGCGCGCCAAGCCCGGCAGTCGGCGATCACAACGGAACTCCTTGAGCTTGTCGCGGCGGCAAAGGCACTCGGGGGCGAACGATAATCGCGGGTTACGCTTCTTTGCCGGCGGCGCATAAGTAAGGCCCGTCCCCGCGGAGCCAACTCTGTCTTCCGAGTGCGGACCTGCCAAGCGGCGTGGAGAAGCGGCAGCTTCCCGTGCTCCGCGTAGCAACTGTTTAATGGAGATCAAGGTTGGTAAGAGTTGACGGGACTAGAGTGGCATCGGCTCATCGCATCGAACGACGACGGTAAGGGTGCCAAGCGTTCGGACCTTCGATCCGCGGCGCCCTTGCAGGCCGTGCCCAGCCTGGCGGTGATATTGGCGCGGAATGGCCCTGCCCCAGTGGCTTGGCCATGGGCGGCAGACGGTGCTTGGGCATGGCCGCGGGGGCGCCAACGCGCGGGTCGGAAGCACTTGGCCATGCAGAAGGGACGCACTCTGTGGAAGCCTTCATCTACTTTCTCCTGTGGGTAGCGGTCGGCTTTCTTGCCTTGCGCCTTGGCATTGGTGCGTCGGCGTCAGGGTATGGCCGTAATCGAGCGGCCGTACCGAACGACGGCCATGACAATGGTCGTGGTAGCGGTCTGCGCTGGATCCCGCCCGAAACGGACACGGACGCGGTATGCGGCAAAGTAGTTGACCCCGCGCGGGCAAAACCCAGCGTCTACGACGGCTACGTCTACTACTTCTGCTCGCGGAACTGCCGGGAGCGGTTTGAGGCAGACCCGCAGAGCTACAAGGACGAGAGGCGGCAGAATGAGGCGGCGAACCAGGAGTCCGATGACACCACGCGTCTTAACCCATGAACATGTCGCAGCCCGCGAAACGCTAGAGCCGTGACCGAAGCTGTTACCCGTTGCAATTGCCGACCACGCCTGCTCTGCGCGTCATCCTCAACATCGGCACCGTCATCACGGGAGACATAGTCATGCCAAGCAGCGAGCCGCAACCGCCCGCCCAGGGGCAGTATGGGCTTCGCTCCCGTGTGACCGTGGTGCTGTCGTCAGGCGGAGCGGTGATACCCCCACAAAGGGATCGCCTTCGGTGCCTCGCCCCGGTGGCGTCCGCCGGATCCACGAATGCAGTACTTCCGAATTGACGCCAGCGGCGTCTACCAGCTTGTCCGGGTCCAGGATACTGAGGCGCCGGTAGCTGAATGTGACGATGCCGTCTTTCTTGAGATCGCCCAGCACCCGGTTGACATGGACCCCCGTCAGACCCGTGGCGTCCCCGATATGCTCCTGCGTGAGCGGCAGGTGCATCTCCTCGATCCGATGGCCAGGCCATCGCGACCGGCAGCGGACGAACAGCTCGAGCAGAAGGTGCGCAACGCGCTCGCGCGCCGACTGACGGCCCATGCTGGTAAGATGCGCGAAAGTCAGGCTGCGGTCTCGCGACATCAGCCCGGCGATGCGCAGCCCGATCTCGGGACGCTGCCTCGTCAATGGCGCCAGGGATTTATGAGGAATGACGCAGACCACAGCATCCGTCAGGGCCTGCACGCCATAGGTCATTACTCGACCATTGGTCGGATGAAAGCCGAGTACAGCGCCTGGCATTGCGAAATCCAGGATCTGCCGCCTTCCGTCTTCGAGCAGATCGTACAGAAACACCCACCCGTCTACGAGATTGTAGATCGCGTCGCATGGCTCGCCGAGGCTCAAGAGATCCTGGCCAGCTTTCAGCCGCCGGTCGCCCGACTTGTGGCCGGCGATCACGTGCAGCACGTCTGGGCCGTAGCCCTCGCAGAGCCCGTCAATGCGGGCCTGGCAAGTTGCGCAGGCTGTAGGAATAGTTGCTGAGTTCTTCATGGAGGTCGCCATCATTGCGTCTCCCGACATTGGAGGGTAGCGCTCACACCGGCGTAACCGGTGCATCTCGACGGGCAAAGCCGGCTTCGCGATCAATGCTTGGAGGGCGCTGCAGGCCAACGAGCTGATACCAAATTCGCCTCGTGAGTCCTGTTCAAGCCGATGCTGAGACAGCGAGGCAATGAGCGGACCAACCGTGGTCAGCTCTCTAGCGCGCTCGCGCCCTGCACTGCACGAAAGGGGTAAAGCACCATCTCCGGCAGACGAACCGCGGCCGTCTGGTCAGGCCAGTGGTCGGGGGACCGGTGGGTCGCGATCGAGGATTGCGGAGCGCGGATCGCGCTCAGTGCCCGCCGGCATGACCGCAGAACGGTCGTTTCCCCGAACTGGAACGAGTCGGGCTTTGACGAGAAAACTCGGCGGGCATGAGGAATGGTGGCATCCATGCGTCGCCGTTCCCCGGTGCTCTTCACCCTGACTCTGCAGGCCCGAATCGTCGTGCATCGCCATCAAAACGGCTCCGTTGTCCGCATACCCCGCACCCGCAAGGGCGCCGTAACTGCCCTGGGCGAGTGCGAGCATGGCGAGAAGAGCCAGTGTGGCAAGCAGCCTTAACATTCGGGTCGCCACCGAGAATCGTTTCAATCCGCTGCGGCGCGCGGCACGACGTCAAGACCGTCCCATACCTCGCACGCCACCAGTGGAAGAATAGATGCATCAGGCACTGCGCCAAATGATCCAGATCAACAGCCTTACAGGGTTGAGCCAATTGCAACTAAAACGCTGAAATTACTCGCAGATCTATGCAGGCAGGCAGGGACGGGCTCGATATCGTTCAGCGTCCCGCCGATTGTACGCCTGTCAACGGCGGAACAAAAACCGTCCACGGGGCGGCGGAAAAGTGTACCGGCCTGGCGGGAATGAGGAGCTTGTCCCCGAAGTCCACGGGAGGGGCCCGCGCGCGGCGCGGACGGCCTATCATGGGGCCAAGGCCGTGGCGCGCGTGGGAGGAGCCTGTGGGCCCTCGGGGTCAAGCGGATGCCGCTCGGTCGGCTTAGGTTTTGTTCTTGGTTTTGCTCTGCTTGAGCCGGAAGCTCTCGCCATTCATCTCGAGGATGAGGACGTGACATGCAGAAGCGCGGCAACAGGAGTCGGAAGGCTGCGCCTTGTCGGAACGACATTCACCATTGCGGGCTACGTGGGCGATGCGGTGCGCAACGACATCCTTCCATCCGGCCACGAGCCACAAGTACCCCAACAGAAACATCATGAACTTCGGCTTGAGGCCGTCATAGGCCTTTTGGGATCCTCGGCCGACGAGATACCTGAATACGTGACGGTGGGCTACTCGTGCGGCTTCCATCGGACCCAGGACATTGCGAGCTGAGGATCGATCCGGGCGATGTCCACCAGCTTGTCCGGGTTCATGATTCGAAGGCGTCGATAGTGAAATTCGACGACCCTTTCCTCGCGCAGATCGCGCAGAACCCGATTGACATGGGCGCCAGTCAGACCCGTTGCATCCCCGATATGCTCCTGCGTCAACGGCAGGTGCATCTCCTCGATCCGCTGGCCCTGCCAATGCGCACGGCGGCGTATGAACAGTTCGAGGAGCAGATGCGCCACACGCTCGCGGGCGGAACGACGTCCGATACTGGTCAGGTGGCTGAACGCTAGACTGCGGTCGCGCGAGGTCAGCAACGCGAGCCGCATGCCGATCTCGGGATACTCTTTGGACAGCGGGTTGAGAGCCTTATGCGGGATGATACAGACAGCCGCGTCTGTCAGCGCCTGAGCGCCGTAAGTAGTAAGACTGCCATGCGCGGGATGGGAACCGAGCACCGCGCCCTGTAGTGCGAAATGCAGGATCTGCCGTCGCCCGTCTTCGAGAAGATCGTAAAGGAAAATCCACCCTTCGACGAGATTGTAGATTGCGCCGCACGGCTCGCCCGGGCTGAAGAGATCCTGACCGGCCTTTACCTTGCGATCGCCCGTCTTATGGCTGGCGATTACCCGCAGTACCTCAGGTGCGCATCCCTCGCAAAGGCCGTCGATGCGGGCCTGGCAGCTGTCGCAATGAACCGGGATTTTTCTCGAACCATTCTCGGGCCTCGCCATCTTCTTACCTCTTCCGACTTCGCGGTCACAATCCATCGCCAGCGGGGAGGGCAACGCCCAGGATCGGCTGGGCACCGTGCCCGTCGTCACTGTCGCGCCGAGAACGGCACAACACCCCTAAGTAGACGGTTGGACCGCATATCGGATTACAGTTCCATCGCTCCTCCCTCGGTGCGCCGGCGAACGGACCTCAGCTTTCGGCTGTATTCGCAGCCGCAGTCCAGATAGCCGTGGATCGGGCAGGTCTCGCAGGTCAGCTCCAGAACGCGCCGCAACGCCTGACGGGCCCGGTGAAGCCGCACTGTCAGATTGCCTATCGTAAGCCCAAGCGCCGCAGCGACGGCCTCGCGGGGTTCTTCCGCCAGATCAACCCGCCGCAATATCTCTGCGTATTCAGGTTTCAGCGCCGGCAACACCTTGTGCAAGCACATGCAGGCCGCAGTGTCGATTTCCTCCTCCGGAGGCGGGGTCGCCGCGTCCTTGCGCGCAAAATCCGCCTCTGCACGCTGGCGCGCGGCTTTCCTTCGGAAGTGGTCGTTCAAAACGCTTCGCAACACGCGTCGCAACCAGGCACGAGCGCTTTCCTCCTGCCGTAGTTGAGAAGATCGAACGAGGAGTCGAACATAGAGTTCCTGCATGACGTCATCCGCGTCGTCCTCGTTCCGCAGTGAACGCCGGAGAAACTGGCGGATGCCGTCGTGCGCGTCGGCGAGGGCCCGAACTACCGCAGGGCTGATCTCCGCGAGCGCGTCGTGATTTCCATCGTAATCCGTCTGCATCTATCCGAACACCATCCGGTCGGCGTAGAACAAGCGCCTCTAGCCGCAACTCGATGCTTCGGACAGCGGCGGCAGCGTGTGACATCGTATCGCGATCATCGATCCGATACACGAAGTTGACTAATTCCACGCACTTTCATGAACGCCACTTTGATAGTATATGTGATATCATTCGCACTCAAACCATGCGCTCCGCCAGAATCGTTGGCAGCCTAAACTGAGCCTCATCTTGCTCTCGACCGGCAGGATTATGAGGACGCCGCAAGTACTCCGCCATGGCGCCCAGAGCTCGACTCGGTTGGAAGTCCTCTCGTCCATGACTGCGCCAACTCAGCGTCGATCTTTGCAACATCTACCAGCTTTGTGCCGCCATCAATGCTGCATCTGCACCTACTCAACCCAGGGTTCATTCGAACTGTGGCACGGATCAGCCGGGCCAAGCGGATAGCCCCCTGGAGGGTCCCGACCCTCCCATGGAACCATAGAGGGCAGAGACACGCCGCACGGGAGCAAAATGTTTGATCGAGTTTAAAGTGTCCCACGGCGCGGTGGGGCAGAATTGCCGTACCGTGATCCGTCGCCGAGGGCTGAGTGCATGAACAACTCCATCCCGCGCGTGCCCGTCACCGCCATTCGTACGGCGGTGACAGTGATGAATTCGGCCACGGATGCGACACTCTGCCCGTTCTTCGGCAAGTGTGACGGTATCGTGATTATTGATGCCGCGAGCGGCTCCAAAGTCTTTCATCCGAATGTATGCCGTACGCCGCAATCCCTGTGCGACCTGATCGAGGCGGCCGAACCGGACCGAGTTGTCTGCGGTTACATCGGCGAGACCGAAAAGCGGAGGTTGCGCGCGGCCGGGATCGATATCCGACTTGGCTCCTGCACCTGCTCGATCGACGAGCTTTCGGCATGTTTTCAAGGCCTGCCGGAGGCGTAGGTTCAATCTCGCCCTGACGCTTTGGGCGGAGGCGGGGCCGAACCAGTCGAACCTGCTGCTGCTTTTCTTTACCAAGATTAAAGAATCCAGCCCGGTGGAGGCGGCATAATCGCCACAACAGTCGGGATTTCGTCGTATGCCCCACAAACAAGCCGCAACCGGCTGTCCAGCGCTGCAATGAGGTTGTCGGCGAAAGAACGCGCCTAAAGAGGTGTCGCCATGACCCGGATCGCTATCGTCTCGAACCGCCTTCCGTGCCTCGATAGGGACGAGGCGTCGGCTGGTGGATTGGCCGTCGGCCTGAGCGCGGCTCTGGAAGACGCGGGAGGGACGTGACTCGGATGGGACGGAACGGTCGCTTCCGCGCCGGATGGCGCCGCACACATCCAGCAGTCAGCGCCCTATAATCGTGACGGCAGCGATGCGAACTACAGCGCCAATTGCGGCAGGGCAGGACCGACCGCGGATCGGACGGTCGAGGACGTCAGGATTCACCAGACAAAGAACATGCTTGGCACGCTCTTCCTGTCCCGCAGGGTGCCGATGCTGCTCGGTGGCGACGAGTTCCGCTGCACGCAGAACGGCAACAACAATGCCTACTGCCAGGACAATGCCGTGTCGTGGTACGACTGGCGGCTACTCGACGCGAACCGTGACGTCTACCGCTTCGTGCGCGAACTGATCGCCTTCCGCAAGCGAAATCCCGTCCTGAGTGCCGACGCCTTCTACACCGACAGCGACCTTCATTGGTTCGCTCCTTCAGGCCGCCCGCCGGACTGGCACGGCCCGACGCACCTCTTGGGCTGCATCATGCGACCGTAACTCCCGGCCGCGACACGCGCTCAGCAGCCCATGCTCTGCCTTCTCTTCAACGCCGGCGAGACGCCGGCCGAGTTCTCTTTGCCGACGCCGGCCCCCTGGCGCATCTCCCTCGATACCAGTTACACAGCGTCGGGCGACATATTCACGCTTGGCAGCGAGCCGCGAGTGCCCGACCAGGCGCAGTATGGGCTTGCCCCACGTTCGCTCGCGGTGCTCTCGTCAGGCTGAATGGCGATATCCCTCGTAAGCCTCGGCGCGAGCGTGTTGCGCGGGCGCCCCTTGTCCGATCCACGACTGCAACAGCGCCGGATCGACGCCCGCGACATCCACCAGCTTGTCGGGGTCTAGGATGCTGAGGTGCCGGTAGCTGAACGTGAGGATGCCATCCGTCTTGAGGTCGCCCAGCACCCGGCTAACATGATGGTGTGGACGGCCCCCGACGGCATCGCGATGTGCCACAATGAGGTCGTAGGAGATCTCATTCAAAGGAGGCCGCCCATGGAGGAGATTAGCCGTATTGGCATGGATACGTCGAAGCATGTT
>JBAQHA010000491.1:0-1682 GCA_049288075.1 Oricola sp. | reverse complement strand
GTTTAGTTCGGCTGTCCCACAGAGCCAGCTTATTTCCGGGACTCCTGATCAGCAAGGTCACCGCTTCCCCGTCGAAAGCGGTGTCGAAGATCTCGTCGACTTCCCGGAGCCCAGCGATTTCCCGTCCGGCTCCAGCTTCCCACACGCGCGCGGTCCGGTCTTCGTCCAGGGTGAACACGTGCTGGCCGTCGGCTACGAAACCTGCCCGGCTAACCGGTGTGTCATGCGCAAAAGACTGCACCTGCTCACCCGTTAGTGGGTCCCACAGACGGACGCCGTCGGTATCGACGGTCAGCAAACGTCTTTCCGGCGGAGTGACCACGACATCGACCACGGAGCTGCTCGGCGACTTGAACGCGACTGATTTGGTCTGCACATCCCAGGCTTGGATGCTCCCTTCGGGCGGGTAGACGACCACCCAGGCCCCGTCGGTAGTGAATCCGACACCGTCGACGGGCGCAGCGGTAGACCACACTTGCGCCAGGCCGGGATGCCTGCTGGCGAGCGAGGCCAAGCGGGTGCGCAGCAAACCTTGCTCCATCGGGCGGTTGCCTTCCAGTTTCTCCGCTTCGGCGAACCACAGCAGTGCGGCGGAGACGTCGCCGGCGTCGGCTGCGCGCGAGCCATTGGCGGAGTTGAGCTGGACGAGGCGGCGGCGGGCCTGATCGCGCTGCTCAGTTGCGATTTGCTTCTGTTCGACGGCGATTTGCTCCTGCCGCTGTGCTTCATTGCGCTGTTGACTTGCGATCACGCCGAAGACCATCGCGGCAACCGCAAGAGTCGCCAGCCCGACGATCGCGGCCGCCGCGACGCGACGGGTTCGCCGATGCTGCCGGATATCATCGCCGACGAGCTCGTCGAGGGGCAGGCCCTGCAACGTGGACGTCATGCTGGCGACTGCCGTCAGGAAGTCGGGATTGCGCAGAGACAGGTCCCTTGCCATCCTGGCCCAACGCAGGTCGACATACTTGGGCACTTGATCGAAGGCTTTCGACAGCCGCCGTGGCAGGGCGTCGGTTCCGTTCCAGTCGAAGTCATTTTCGGCGTCGCTCCAGCGAATCTCGCCGCGTGTCAGCGCGATGAGCAGATGATCGGCGTGTCGGTGCTCGAGCCACCAAGCGACTTCACGCTGCACCCATTCCGAGGCGGCGGCATCGGGCGAGGCCAGCAGGAGGAAGTACTCCGAATCCAAAAGTGCCGCCTCGATCGACGGCCACAGAGCGGGCGTGATGGCAAGGCCGGTTTCGTCGCGGAACACCCGCATGGCGCGCAGTCGGTACCACGGTTTCGCGAAGCCGTGCATAGCGGTCCGTAACGCCGGTGCCAACCGATTGTCCGCGCCATGACTGTACGAAATAAATGCTTTGTAGCGGTACGGCGCTTTTCCGTAGACACTGGTCATGCGTCTCGCCAGGCCGACAGCAGTTGCTGTCGAGGACTGTTCTGCGAACCTACACTTTTGGCACTCTCCAGGTTCTTGTGAGAGAGACTCCTTGCACTATGCGACGACCTGCGAATGCACGCCCATAGAGGCGGCGACACCTTGACCTTGCGCTTCAGGGGAAACGACATAACCGCAGTTACAGACGTGGGAGCCGAGCCCCGGCTGGTTGGGTTTGATGTAGTAGGTTCCCGGTACACGACCGTCTTTCAAACCGCATCACACGCCATTGGCGCAGTGC
>JBAQHA010000490.1:0-4902 GCA_049288075.1 Oricola sp. | reverse complement strand
GCTGAATCCTCGTCATCCTCGGTCCTCGGGTTAAACCCGAGGATGACCCGAGGACCGAAGCGCTGGAGCCCGATGCGTCCGGGCCGCCCGCCCGGCTACAGCAAGCGGCCGAAGACGGCGATCGAGGAAGTGCTGAAGGAGTGCCACTTTCTCGCCCACGACGCATGGAACACTTCGTAAGTCTTCGCTTACCAATATTCTGTCAACCGGGCGCCTGCCCGCGGCGCGGCCAATGCGGAGCCGTCGCCATTCTTCGTTTGCGCGGCGCGCCGCCGGACGCTTAGATGCGGGCCGCAAGGGCGGCGCAAGCGCCCGCGTTTCGAATTCCAGCCGACCGGGGGAGCAGGCCATGAGCGATCCGCGCAATCATTTTTCCAGCCAGGAATACGCCGATCGCATCGCGCGCACGCGGGCGGCGATGGCGGAGAAGGGCGTCGACCTGATCGTCGTCTCCGACCCGTCCAGCATGGCGTGGCTGACCGGCTATGACGGCTGGTCGTTCTATGTCCACCAGGCGGTGCTGCTGGGGCTGGAGGGCGAGCCGGTCTGGTGGGGCCGCGGCATGGACGCGGCGGGCGCGGTCCGCACGGCGATCATGGGCGGGGACAATATCGTCGGCTATGACGACTCCTACGTCCAGAATCCGGACAAGCATCCGATGGAAACGCTGGCCGCGCTGATCAGGGAGCGCGGCTGGTCCGGGGGCCGCATCGGCGTCGAACTCGACAATTACTACTATTCCGCCGCCGCGCACCGGGCGCTGAGCGCGCGCCTGCCGGAGGCGGAGATCGTCGACACGACCGGGCTCGTCAACTGGCAGCGCGCGGTGAAGAGTCCGGCGGAGATCGAGTACATGCGGCGCGCGGCGCGCATCGTCGAGCGGATGCACCTGACGATCATGGAAAAGGCCGAGCCGGGCCTGCCGAAGAACGAGTTGGTCGCCGAGATCTACCGGACCGCGATCCTGGGCGCGGAAGGGCACTGGGGCGACTACCCGGCGATCGTGCCGATGGCGCCGTCCGGCATGGACGCGACCGCGCCGCACCTGACCTGGGACGACCGGCCGCTGCGGGAAAACGAGTGCACCTTCTTCGAGATCGCCGGCGTGCACCGGCGCTACCACTGCCCGCAATCGCGGACGCTGTTCCTCGGCAAGCCGCCGCGGAAATATCTCGAGGCCGAAAAGGCGGTTCTGGAAGCGGTCGACGCGGGGCTTGAACAGGCGAAGCCGGGCAATCGCTGCGAGGACATCGCCAACGCCTTCAACGCGGCCCTGAACCGGCTCGGCTTCGTCAAGGACAGCCGTTGCGGCTATTCGATCGGGCTTTCCTATCCGCCCGACTGGGGCGAGCGGACGATGTCGTTCCGGCGCGGCGACATGACGGAGCTGCGGCCGGGGATGACATTCCATTTCATGCCGGCGCTGTGGCTGGACGATGGCGGGCTGGAGATCACCGAGCCGATCGTCATCACGGAGACCGGCGCGGAGTGCTTCTGCAACACGCCGCGCGGGCTGTTCGTGAAGGACTGAGAACAAGAAAAAGCCCCGGCCTTTCGGCCGGGGCTGATCGTTGCGACGCCGGAGCCTGTCAGGCCGCCGAGCGGTTCTTGTTGCGGCGCCAGCTTGGGCGGCTGGCCGGACGGGCGGACGCGCCGGCGGCCTGTTCGCCGGGCTGACCCTGCGGGCGCTTGCCGCGATGCGGACGCTTGCGGTTTTCGTTGTCGGGCGAACGGCCTTCACGATTTTCGCCGTATGGGCGGCCGGCGCCGGCGCCGCGATTGCCGCCGCGGCCCCCGCGTTCATCCTTGCGCGTGCCGTGGCTGAAGCCCGGATGTTCGCCGCTTGCAACCGCGATCGGAACATTGGTCAGGCGCTCGATGTCGCGCAGCATCTTGGTTTCCTCCGGCGAGCAGAAGGACACGGCCAAGCCCTCGGCGCCGGCGCGCGCGGTGCGGCCGATGCGGTGGACATAGCTCTCGGCGACCTGCGGCATGTCGAAGTTGTAGACGTGGCTGACGCCCGGAATGTCGATGCCGCGCGCGGCGACGTCGGTGGCGACCAGAATGCGGACCTTGCCTTCGCGGAATTCGCGGATGGCGCGGTCGCGCTGGCCCTGGCTCTTGTTGCCATGGATCGAGGCTGCGGAGAAGCCGCTGGCCACGAGGTGATGCATCAGCTTCTCGGCGCCGTGCTTGGTGCGGGCGAAGACCAGCGAAAGGTCGTTGGAGCGTTCGCCGAGGCACTTCTTGAGCAGGTCGGCCTTGGCGCGCTGGCCGATGAAATGCACCGACTGGACCACCTTGTCGGCGGCCTTGCCGGCGGGCGAAACCTCGATACGAACCGGGTCAGTCAGGAAGGTCCTGGAGAGATCGGCGATCTCCTGCGGCATGGTCGCCGAGAACAGCAGGGTCTGGCGTTCCTTGGGGAGCGCCTTGGCGATCTTGCGCAGCGAATGGATGAAGCCGAGATCCAGCATCTGGTCGGCTTCGTCGAGGACGAGGAAATTCGTCTGCGCCAGGATGATGGCGCGCCGCTCCATCAGGTCGAGCAGGCGGCCCGGCGTCGCGACGACAATGTCCTTGCCGCCGGCGAGTTCGCGCATCTGCACGTTGATCGACGCGCCGCCGACGATGGTCGCGATCTTGAGCGGGGTCTTCTTCATGAAGCCGCGCAGGCTGGTTGCGATCTGGTTGGCGAGTTCGCGCGTCGGCGCGAGAATCAGAGTGCGGCAGCTCTTGGGGAACGCACGCTGCGAATCGGCGAGAAGCTTCTCGATCAGCGGCAGGCCGAAAGCGGCCGTCTTGCCGGTGCCCGTCTGGGCGAGGCCCATGATGTCGTGCCCCTTGAGCACGGCCGGAATTGCCGCCACCTGGATGGGGGTCGGTGTCGTGTAACCCGATGCCTCGACGGCCTGGAGAATACGAGGGGAAAGCCCGAGGGCGTTAAAATCAGTCAAAAGAAATGCCTTTCCTGGCATTGGCGCGCGGAACTATCCCGCACGCATGCAAACAACAACGCATCCTGCCCGGCAAAACGGGAGGAGACGTCAAGCGGTTGTGACCTGCCGCTCTCCGGGACCGAATTGTCCTGCGGATCGGCGGATCGTCAGCACCCCGCGTGAATTGGGAACCATTGAGAAAAACCGGATCGGATCTCGAAGCCGGAAGGAAAGCACCATGCACCGGAGCGAATTCATATCGCCGCAAGTCCGTGCGGGCTGCTCACGCGGCAGCCGGTTCGCTTTCACACAGCGCATATCGGCTTTGTGCAGTGCAATGTCAAGCAATGTTCCGGCGCGCTTGCCGCATTGTCGCGAATCTAATATTCAACCTGTTAGTTGACAATTGAGTCGCAGGGATATATTCAACCAAATGGGTGAACATTCGCAGGAGCATCGGCTCTCGGAAATCCTGAAGGCGGTCGGCGACCAGACCCGGCGATCCATCCTGACCACGCTGGCGCAGGAGGGACCGCTCCGGGTGACGGAACTGGCCGGGCGTTACGACATGTCGCTGAATGCGATCTCCAAGCACATCAAGGTGCTGGAGGCGGCGGGGATCGTCACGCGCAGGACCATCGGACGGGTGCATCTGATCGAGGCAAACCTCGACCCGGTGCGCGAGATCGATGCCTGGTTCAGGCAACTCCGCTCGATCTGGGACCTGCGGCTGGAACGCCTTGGTGAAGTGTTCGAAGAAGGAAGCAATCGAGATGAGTGAACTTTCCCTGACGGTCAGGAAAACCATCCCCGCCCCCATCGAGGCGGTGTTCAATGCCTGGCTCGACCCGAAGATGCTGAAGAAATTCATGGTCACCTGCGAGGGCGACGAGGTTCCGAAAGCCGAAAGCGACGCCCGAACGGGCGGAAGATTCCTGGTGGTCATGGCCACCGGCGGAAAGGAAATTCCCCACAGCGGCACCTACCTGGAACTGAAGCCGCACAGCCGGCTGGTTTTCACCTGGGAATCGCCCCACTCGGTCGATGGCAGCACCGTCACCGTCGACCTGGCTCCGGCGGGAGACGGCGCGACAGACCTGACGCTGACGCAAGTCAAGTTCGCCAACGAGGGTTCGCGCGACGGCCACATCAAGGGCTGGACCGCCATCCTCGACGCGCTGACGAAGATGATGGGCTGACCGCTACGCCATGCCCGCGAGCCGGACGCAGACTATCGCCAGCACGGCGATCGAAAATCCGAAGGCGACGCGCAGGGCGACGTATTTGCGCAGAAGAATGCGCGCGACCGCCGCGTTGCTGACCGCCAGCGACTGGACAAGCTGCGAGATCTCCGCCGTCTGCATGAAGCGGGCGTAGTCGGCGGGATCGAGCGCGTCGGCGGCGAGCGACGGCCAGGACCAGCGGTCGTAGCCGAACATGGCGCGGCGCATCTTCGCGCCGGGATAACGCGGGAAGACGGCCCAGAAACAACAGAAGATCGCGATCGCGCTGATGAACAGGAACACATAACGCAGGACTGGGTCCTCACCCGACGAGTGCATTTCGATCGGGCCGCGCAGCGCGATCACGCCGAGCAAGGTCATCAAAGCGACCGACTTGGCGTCGGCGAACTGGATCTGGGTGAGCAATGCCTGATGCTGGTCGGTCAGAAACTGGATGCGGGCGCGGCTGGCGTGGTTGACGTCGAGGCTTTCCGATCCGGATAGCGGCAGCGAAAGGTCGATCTCGTCGAGCAGCGGCGGATTGGGCATGGCAGCGATCCATCATGCGAAGGGTAGAAGCGGTAACCCCCGCGTGAATTTCCGTCAACTCGCGCGCAACGGGGCACATCCGCGGCCGGCCGATCACAGCTTCGCGAGGACGACGCTTGCGGACTTGACGACGGAACGGACGCACCCTCTTTTGCCCGCGAAACGCAAACCGGGAGGAACCCGTCCGTGGC
>JBAQHA010000489.1:0-2839 GCA_049288075.1 Oricola sp. | reverse complement strand
CACCTGCCCCATGAAAAACGCCACGATATAGCCCGCGATCAGGCCGCCGAGCACCGCCGCGACCGACAGGATGCCGTGCGCGAAGAACTTCAGCGCCAGCGTCACAACGAGGACGACCAGCGCCGGCAGCCACATCGCCAGCGTGCCGAATTCCGGCTTGCCGGCCAGCGGTGTGCCGCCGGCGGCGTACTGGATGCCGACGCGCACCAGCGCCAATCCGATCATCAGCACGATCAGCCCGGTCACCAGCGGCGGCAGCGCGAAGCGGATGCGGCCGATCACCGTGCCGAGCGTGAAGTGGAACAGGCCGCCGATGACGACGCCTGTCATCAGCCCGGCCATGCCCGCGACGCCCTGCCCCGCCACCGCCGGGATCATCACAGGCAGAAAGGCGAAGCTGGTGCCCTGCACGATCGGCAGGCGCGCGCCGACCGGCCCGAAGCCGATCGTCTGGAAAAGCGTGGCGATGCCGGCAAACAGCATCGATATCTGGATCATGTAGATCAGGTTCGGGAAATCCGGCGAGTTCGACCCGAAGCCGAACCCGGCCGCACCGGCCACGATGATTGCCGGCGTCACGTTCGACACGAACATCGCCAGCACGTGCTGAATGCCGAGCGGCACCGCGTGGGTGAGCGGCGGCGTGTAGTCCGGATCGCGCAATTGCTCCGCGGTCCCCAGGACTGAATCTGTCATTTCTATCCGCTCCTCTCGAAGGAATTCCCTCGCCAATTGAAAAAGGCTACGCGAACGTGACAGTCTGGCAACCGAATGCGACTCCCGACTCGAAGTTATCGGCAGGAAATCCATGAAAATCGCGACCTGGAACATCAACGGCATCAAGGCCCGCTTCGACGCGGTGATGAGCTGGCTCGAACAGGCGAAGCCCGACATCGCCTGCCTGCAGGAAATCAAGTCGGTCGACGAGGGCTTCCCCCGCATGGAGATCGAGGCGCTCGGCTACCAGGTCGAGACGCACGGCCAGAAGGGCTTCAACGGCGTCGCGATCCTGTCGAGACTGCCCTTCGACGAGGTCAATCGCGGCCTTCCGGGCGACGACGCCGACGAACAGGCGCGTTTCATCGAGGGTGTGTTTTCCACCTCCGGCGGCGTGGTGCGCGTCGTCTCGCTCTATCTGCCGAACGGCAATCCGGTCGACAGCGAGAAATATCCCTACAAGCTCGCCTGGATGGAACGCCTGCGCCGATGGGCCGAGGATCGGCTCGCGCTTGAGGAACCGTTCATACTGGCCGGCGATTACAATGTCATTCCGCAGCCGGAGGACGCTCGCGATCCGAAGGCCTGGGAAGGCGATGCGCTGTTCCTGCCCGAAACCCGCGCGGCATTCCGTCGCCTCGTCAATCTCGGCCTGACGGAGGCCGTGCGCGCCGTCACCGACGAGCCGGGCATCTACACCTTCTGGGACTATCAGGCCGGCGCCTGGCAGAAGAACAACGGCATCCGCATCGATCACTTGCTGCTTTCGCCCGAGGCCGCCAACCGACTGCATTCGGCCTCGATCGACAAGCATGTGCGCGCCTGGGAAAAGCCCTCCGACCACGTACCCGTGCTGATCGATTACGCGGCCTGATTGCATTTCTTTGCCGATCGCCCGGTCCGTGTTATCCTTGGATCGTAGAGGAGTGGGCCATGCGGTATCGTACTTTGCTCTTTCCCGTCGTTCTGGCGGCCGGATTGTCGGCCGGCCTCGGCATGTCTCTCGCCGACGGCAACTGTACCTGCCGCGGCAATGGAACGGATATACCCGAAGGCGAAACCGTCTGCCTCAGGACGGCATCCGGCATGAAGCTCGCGCGCTGCGAGCGCGTCCTCAACAACACGTCCTGGAAAATCCTTGAGAGCGACTGCCCGACGGCGCAACTGCCGCGGCAATCCGCACGGGTCGCGGCGCAAGGTTAGTCGGGGATAGGGAAATTCTTCAGTTCTGCGCTGTCTGGGCGGCGAGCGCGATGGCCGTGCGGCGATCCGCTTCGGAGGAAACCGCGAAGGCTTCTTCCTGAAGCGCGCGGATCCAGTGCAGTTCCGGCTCCTTGGCCTTGCCGAGCGCGCTCGTCAGGATCGACAGGCCGCGCACGGTCTTGCCGGATTCGAACAGGATCTTGCCGAGCATCGCTTCGGAGCCGACATGGCCCTTGTGGGCCGCGAGGTTGAACCAGCGCGCCGCCTGGACCGGATCGGCGGGTCCGCCCTCGCCGGCCAGGTACATCCGCCCGAGCTCGAACTGCGCGTCGGCGTCGCCGAACTGGCTTGCGGCCTGCAGGAAAAGCTGGCGTGCGCGGAACGGATCGGCCGAGACCGGTGAATTGGGAATGCCGCGGCGCATGTAGTTGGCGAGCGACATCAGGGCATGCGCCACGAAGGTCTCGTCGCTCGTGCCGGGCGCGGCGCCTTCGTTGACAAGGCCCTCGTAAAGACGGAACGCCTCGTAATCGTCTTCCTGCACGCCGTCGCCGGACGCGTACATCGTCGCAAGCTTCCAGCGCGCGCCGGCATGGCCGCGCTCTGCCGCGTCGCGATAGGCTCTCAATGCCTCGTCCTTGCGGCCGCTCTTGTAGGCGGTGAAGCCGAAACGGAACAGGACCCACGGGCTTTTCTGGTCGCCGTCGTTCGACTGGGCGAATGAAGGTTCGGGCGCAACCGCCACCAGCATCAGCGCCAGACAGCAAGCCGCCGCCGTGATCGCCGCCATACTGGAGTGGTTATTGTTGTTGGACCGCACGGTCATCATTTCACAAACTGCATTCCTGAATGTCTTTGCGACATCGCGTCCCTGTTGCCCGAAGCCTGTTTCCGGCCCGGTACCCGAACGGGATGCGCC
>JBAQHA010000488.1:0-14036 GCA_049288075.1 Oricola sp. | reverse complement strand
GCTGTAGCCGAGATTGGTCAGCGCCGAGACGGCGTCGGTCACCGGCGCGGCGGCGACGCCCTCGCCGAGTTCCTGCTTCAGCCCGATCGTGCCAGTGGCCTCGCCGGCGAAGGCCGGCGCCTTGTTCTTCAACTCGGTGACGACCCGCTGCGCCACTTTCGGCCCGACGCCGGGCGCGCGCGCCACCATCGCCTTGTCCTGCAGCGCGATCGCGTTGGCGAGTTCCGGCGGCGTCAGCGTCGACAGCACAGCCAGCGCCACCTTTGCGCCGACGCCCTGCACGCTTTGCAACAGCCGGAACCATTCCCGCTCCAGATGCGTCGAAAATCCGTACAGCCGGATCAGGTCCTCGCGCACATAAGTCTCGATCAGCAGCACCGCCGCCTCGCCCTCGTTGAGCTTCGACAGCGTGCGCGCCGAGCAATAGGCGACATAGCCGACCCCGTGCACGTCGATGATCGCGTGGTCCTCGCCGATCTCGTCGACCGTGCCCTTCAGTTTTCCGATCATGCGGTCGCAAGCCTCGCCTGGTGGATCGCGCTCATCCGGTGGTGCGAATGGCAGATGGCGATGGCCAGCGCGTCCGCAGCGTCGTCCGTGTCGAAATCCGCCTTCGGCAGCAGCACCTTCACCATCATGTGGATCTGCTTCTTGTCGCCATGGCCGACGCCGATAACGGATTTCTTCACCGCGTTCGGCGCGTATTCGGCGACCGCGAGGCCCGCGCGCGCCGGCACCAGCATCGCGATGCCACGCGCCTGGCCGAGCTTCAGCGTCGCCGCCGCGTTCTCGTTGACGAAGGTCTGCTCCACCGCCGCCTCGTGCGGCATGTGGACATGAAGGATGTCGGCCAGCCCGTCATGCAACTGGCAGAGCCGCGAGGCAAGGTCCGCCTTGTCGTCGGAGCGGATCGTGCCCGAGCCGATGAAACGCAGGGAGTTGCCGAGGCTCTCGACGATGCCCCAGCCTGTCCGGCGCAAGCCCGGATCGATCCCGATGATGCGAATCGCCTGTCCCATTCCGCCTCCTTGGTCACGTTAGCCTGTGCCACGCAGGATGTGAACAAAAAGAAAACAAAATTCACCGCTTGCCGCGAGCGGCGGCCCATGCGATGCCCGTCGGCGCCCATCCGATCCGTGGAAACCTCCCGTGACCCTTCTCGACATTCCGGCCGACGGCGCGTTTTACGCCTTGCTGATCATCACCGGGATCGCCGGCATCGTGCGCGGATTTTCCGGTTTCGGCACCGGCATGATCGTCGGCCCGGCCGCGGCCGCGCTGTTCAGCCCGCAGATCGGCATCGTCATCCTCCTGGTGATCGACACCTTGCCGATGGTCCCGCTGATCGTCGGCGCGCTGAAAAAGGTCAGCCTGCGCGAACTCGCCCCCGTCGCCATCGGCTACGGACTGATCGTGCCGATCGGCATCTGGTTCCTGAAGACCGGCGACACGGTGACGCTGCGCTGGTTCATGTCGGCGGTGATCCTCGTCGCCGCGGCGGTCCTGTGGTCCGGCTGGCGCTATACCGGGCCGCGCAACGTGGCCGTGCGCCTGGGCGTCGGCGGCATGTCCGGCTTTCTCGGCGGGGCGGCTGCGATTTCCGGCCCGCCGGTCATTCTCTACTGGATGGCGCTTTCCACCGGGGCCGGCATCGTCCGCGCCAATCTCATCATCTATTTCGCGCTGACCCAGCTCTTTTCCGGCAGCGGCCTGTTTCTCGCGGGCCTGCTGACGAAACAGTCGCTGACGCTGGGCGTTCTTTGCGCGCCGGTCTATTTCGTCGGCCTCGTCTCGGGCGCGCGGCTGTTCGGATTTGCCAGCGACGTCACCTATCGTCGCATCGCGCTGATCATCGTCATCGCCGCCGCCGTCCTGACGATGCCGGCGCTTGACGCCCTCCGTACATAGGCACTGTCAGACGGTTTTCGGGTCGGGCAGTTTTCCCGCAGGCTGCACCAGGGTCAGGCAGAATACCATCAGGGCGATGGCGAGCCACACCCAGGACGAATAGGACTCGCCGAGGAAGACGATGCTCGACATCACCGCCGAGGCCATCACGACATAGGCGATCTGGCTGGTGAAGACGATACCCGCCAGTCCGATCAGCCACATGTAGCCCGCATAGGCCGCGGCATGCGCGGTCGACGATCCGAACAGCGCCCATTCGGCCTTTCCCCAGGGCTGGCTCATGTCGATCCACTGGCCCGAGAACCAGGCGAGCGGCGTGATGACCAGAAGCCCGAAGATGCAGGCGGAGAACAGGCTGGCGATCGGGTGGACGTCGTCCGGCGCCAGTCCCGCCACGACATTGCCCTCCAGCCCGTAGCAGACCGGCGCGATCAGCGCGACGAGAACCCATGGCGCCATCGCCGGATCCGGCAGGCTGGTTTCCGGCGCGGCGATCGCGATCATCGCGGAAACGCCGAGCAGGATGCCGACGACCCGGGTCGGCCGGAACGCCTCGTTGCCGGCGATCAGCGCGACGGTGAGCGAGATGATCGGCACGGTCGCGACCGCGATCGCCATGATCCCGGCCGGAAGATGCTGGATCGCCAGGTAGGCGAACGTGTCGGGCAGGATCGCGCCGAGCGCGCCGATGGCGCAATAATAGAGAAGATGGCGCCGCGTCAGCCCGATATGCAGCCTGCGCGCGGCGACGATCAGCCCGAGCCAGGACGCCGTGAACACGAGCTGCCAGAAGATCAGCCCGAACGGCTGGTGGCCGGTCGACACGGCCACTTTCGTCAGCGGATGCGATACGCCCCAGAAGAACCCGAAAACGCCGAGTCCGGCAAAGGAGAGGAGCAGAGTCCTCCGGCTCGGCGCTTGCAGGGTCATGTCACGCCGACAGCTTCGCCATCACGTCTTCCGCGATGTCCTCGTTGGAATAGACGTTCTGCACGTCGTCGTCGTCGTCGAGCGCGTCGAGCAGCTTCATCAGCGTGCCGGCCTTGTCCTCGTCTATCGGGGTACGGTTCTGCGGCTTCCACACGACGTTGATCGATTCCGCCTCGCCGAGTGCTTCCTCCAGCGCCTTGGAGACGGCGCCGATATCCTCGAAGGCGCAGGTGATCGTGTGACCTTCCTCGTCGGACGCGACGTCCTCGGCGCCGGCTTCGATCGCCGCTTCCATGATCGCGTCCGCGCTGCCGGCTTCCGGCTTGTAGACGATCTCGCCGACCCGGTCGAACATGAACGACACCGAGCCGGTTTCGCCGAGCGCGCCGCCGTTTTTCGAGAAGGCCGCGCGGATGTTGGAGGCCGAGCGGTTGAGGTTGTCAGTCAGCGCCTCGACGATCACGGCGACGCCGCCGGGGCCGTAGCCTTCGTAGCGCATCTCCTTGTAATCCTCGCCGCCGGCGCCGGCCGCCTTGTTGATTGCGCGCTGGATATTGTCCTTCGGCATCGACTGGCCGCGCGCGTTCTGGATCGCAAGCCGCAGCCGCGGATTCATGTTCGGGTCGGTAATGCCCCCGCCCATCTTGACCGCTACCGTGATTTCCTTCGAAAACCGCGAAAACAGCTTCGAGCGAACGGCGTCCTGCCGTCCCTTGCGGTGCATGATGTTCTTGAACTGTGAATGACCGGCCATGGTCTCCCCTGTCATTTGCGAAGAGTGGAAAATTGCGCGGCTTATATGAAAGTTCCGTCGCATCGTCCAGCGGGGGCATTCGCTCCGCTTGCCGGTCGCGGGGGCTCCGCCGGTCCGGCGTAAGGAACCCTGGAGGAATTCGCATGACGATGCCGCGCCGTTTCGCCCTTCTCCTTGTCGCCCTGCGTCACTATGCCGGAGGCTGGCACCGGCGCGCCTTCGTCTGTTTCGCGAAGGAACGCGGCAAGCTCCTGCCGCAACAGGCCGTAGCGCCCGCGAGAATGTGATTCGCCTTGGCCGCCGCCATGCCTACATTCGAATGGAGCCGAGCCCGGGAGACCGTCATGCAAGTCAAGCGCATTCCGATCGCCGCCGTCTGCGTCGCCGGCCTTCTCGCGAGCCTTGCCGCCCCCGCATCCGCCCAGGACGAGGGCAAGGGACAACCGCCGAGCCAGTGCCTGGCCATCGCCGAGGCCCTGCCGAATGTGATCTTCGCCGCGGCCTCGGCCGCCGAGAACCCGCTTGCCGAGCCCGGGGAAGTCAGGATCTCCTTTGCCGGCCATTCCACCTATCGCATCGAAACGCCCGCCGGCGTGACCATCGCGACCGATTTTTCCGGCCTCTATGGCGGCGCGCCGGCGCCGCGTGTCGTCACCATGAACCGCGCCCATTCCTCCCACTACACGCTCTCTCCCGATCCCGCGATCGGGATCGCATTGCCGGGCTGGAATCCGGACGGCCCGGGGCCGGTGGAGCACCACGTCGTGGTCGACGACGTCTATATCCGCAACGTGACGACGGATATCCGTGCCTTTGCCGACGGCGGCATGATCCCGGACGCCAACTCGATCTTCATCTTCGAGGTCGCGGGCCTGTGCATCGGCCATCTCGGCCACCTGCACCATGAACTGACCGACGCCCATTATGCGGAGATCGGCCGGCTCGACATCGTCATGGTTCCGATCGATGGCGGTCTCACCCTGTCGCATGCCGGCATGGCCGGGATCACCGCTCGCCTGCGCTCCTCCATCGTCCTTCCAATGCATCTGCGCGGCACCCGCCTCGACAGCTTCCTGTCGATGATGAGCCAGACCTTCGCCATTGAATTCATGGACGGCAATTCGCTCGCCGTCACGGCGCGCAACCTGCCGAAACGGCCGACGATCATGGTCCCGGCCAATCTTGGCTCCAACGGATGAAATTCCCGCGCGCCGCCATGGCGGGCTTGCTCGTCCTTCTCGCCGCGGGCGGGCAGGCGCACGCCGTCACCCGCATCCGCGCCGATCTGACGGCTTGCGCCGACATCCAGCGCACGTTGCGCGCCGAGGGCTCGGCGATCATTCGCTACCCGTCGAAGCGGATCGCCGGCTACTTCCTCTATGACCGCTATCTGGGCTCGAATGCGGTCTGCCCGTGGCGGCAGCGGCTCGTCGCCACGACCGTTCCCGCGAAAGACGATCCGCGCTGCACCGTCTATCGCTGCGAGGAAGTCGAACCCCTGTTCGACCTGTTCGACGATCGCTGGAACTGACCTTCGCCGGCGCCCGCCGGCCTCGCCCGCGATCCGGTCCGAATGCAGTGTGATGGTTTACACATCGTGAACGGCCGCATTGCCGCATTTTCCTCCTCGACGCCGAACGCCGCCTCCAACCGCAAATCAGCACCCGGGCGGCGCTCGACAGAAACCGAACCTGACAGAGGAGAATTGACATGACCAACCTACTCATCCGCCGCGCTTCCCGCATCGCCCATGCCGCTTCGGCCGGCCTGATCCTGTTTGCCGTCACCGTGCCGGCTGGCGCCATGGAGCGTTTCCGCTCCGACACGATGCCCTGCGCTGCGGTCCAGCAGACGCTGATCGACACCGGCCGGGCAATCATCCAGTACCCGTCGACCCGCGTCGACAACTACATGCTGTATGATCAGTATGTATCATCGTCGGCCTATTGCACGCCGGATGAACAGGCCGTGCCGGCAACCGTCGCTTCCGCCGACGATCTGACCTGCGGCGTCTACCGCTGCCTGGACGACACCAGCAACGAACGGCGTTACAGCCGCGAGACCTGGGTCAACTAAGCCACTGGCCCGCGCCCGTCTCGACGCCGTCCCGCCCGGTCTCCGGCCGGGACGGCGCTTCTACCTGGTTGCCGCGGTTGTCCCGCGCGCACCCGCCAACGGCTTGCTCGCACTGGCATTTCCCTGACTGCCACCCGCGCATGCCCATCGGACTGTGATGCATCGCACGGTAACGGCCGTCACCAACACGTATCCCGCTCTCAACATCGGATGCCGCCCTCAACCGCGAAACCCGCACTCGGGCGGCTCACGATGACGACAGTAACTCTGAACAAGGAACGAAAAATGTCGCATGCACTTACCAACCGCGCCCTGCGCATCGCCCAGGCCGCTTCGGCCGGCCTGATCCTGTTTGCCGTCACCGTGCCGGCCGATGCCCTGGAGCGTTTCCGCTCCGACACGATGCCCTGCGCAGCGGTCCAGCAGACCCTCACCGACAACGGCCGGGCAATCATCCAGTACCCGTCGACCAAGGTCGACAACTACATGCTGTATGATCAATACGTGTCTTCGTCGGCCTTTTGCACGCCGGATGAACAGGCCGTTCCGGCAACCGTCGCTTCTGCCGACGACCTCACCTGCGGCGTCTACCGCTGCCTGGACGACACTGAGCAGGAGCAGCCGAATTACAGTTCGATCGAGCCCCAATAAGCGGATCGAACGGGCCGCCTGACAGCAGTCCGGCGTCGCCCCGGCCAGTCAAGGGCCGAGGCGGCGCCGGATTCTTTTGTGCGATGTCAGCTGCGAAAAAGCTGGACCGGGGCTACCACCAGTCCGGCATGGTCTCGGCCAGTCTCGGGCCGAGACGCAGCGGGCCGATCTTCTCGGCAAGCCCCGTGCGATCGGAAATCTCCACGGCCACGCCGCAGATCGTCCCCGGTCCGTTCGCCGCCTCGAAACGCCCCTTGGAAATCTTCGACAGGAACCGGTTGAGCGGCTCCTCCTTGTCCATGCCGAGCGACGAATCGTAGTCGCCGCACATCCCGGCGTCCGACATGTAGGCCGTGCCGCCATTGAGGATGTGATGATCGGCCGTCGGCGTATGGGTATGCGTGCCGACCACGAGGCTGGCGCGCCCGTCGACGAAATGGCCGAAGCACATCTTCTCCGACGTTGCCTCGGCGTGGAAATCGAACACCACCGCGTCGAACTCCGAGCCGAGCCCGCCGCTCGCCAGTTGCGCCTCCGCACAGGCGAAGGGATCGTCGAGATCCGGGTTCATGAACACCCGGCCCATGATGTTGGACACCATCACCCGCGCGCCGTTCTTCGCCTCGTAGACGCCCATGCCGCGGCCGGGCGTGCCTTTCGGGAAATTCGCCGGCCGCAGGAACTGTTCGTGCCGGTCGGCGAAGATCAGCGCCTCGCGCTGGTCCCACACATGGTTGCCCGTCGTCACCACGTCGGCGCCGGCATCCAGCGTCTCCGTCAGGATAGCCTCGGTAATTCCGAAGCCGCCGGCCGCGTTCTCGCCGTTGATGATCGTGAAATCGATCTTGAAGTCGGAAATCAGCCCCGGAAGCCGCTCGCACACCGCGTTGCGTCCCGGCCGCCCGACGATATCGCCCAGAAAAAGTAATCTCATGCGGTCTTCCTATCCGTCATGGCCGAACCGGCGCAAGCCGTTCTCGGTCAGCACCGCCTCCAGCGGCATGTCGTGCGGCTCCACCGGTACCGCGTCAACTTCCTGGCAGGCGAACGCGATGCCGATCAGCCGCGGCGTCACGCCCTTTTGCCGCAATTTTGCGATTGCCCGGTCGTAGTGCCCGGCGCCGTAACCGATCCTGTTGCCTTGTCCGTCGAACGCCGAAAGCGGCGCCAGCAGCAATTGCGGATCGAGCACCTCGGCCTCCTCCCCCGGCCCCGCCGTGCCGAAGCCCGTGTCGACCATCGGCGCGCCGCGCACCAGTTCGCGAAAGGCGATCGTCTCCCGGTCGAGCACGACCGGCAGGCACAGCCGCGCGCCCCGTTCCCTCAAGGCGAACATCAGCGGCCGGATGTCCGCCTCCGAGCGGATCGGCCAGAAGCCGGAAACCACCGTGCCCGGCTCGAAATCGATCCCCGCCCCGTGCTCGGCGATGGCGAGGCTCTTTTCGATCCGTTCTTCCACCGTCAGCGCGTCGCGCAGCGCAAGCCGTCCGGCGCGGATGGATTTCTTGATTTCGGAGGATGCAGGCGTCAAGCGATCGGCCTCGGAGGAAGGCGGAAATGAATTAATGAATGACCGACCACGACAACCGGTGGAAAGCGGCATCCCGGGAACCTACTTTTGTAGGTGGGCGCCGTGTGTCCGGACCCACGGGTCCGGTCAGGGACAGCTCCCTGGAGATGCGTAAGGCCCCGGGGAAATTGTTTCCTGTCGGGAAGCGCAGTCGGCCAGACGCGATATAGGTCTTTGCATCGCCCCGCGCCAGTGGCGCGGAGGCCGGGTTCACGACAATTTGGCCGCGGCCGCCTCGATCTTGCCCGCGAGGGCGGAAAGCCGGTCCATCAGCAGCGCGTCGGCGCTGTCGGCGCGCTGCAGCGCCTCGTCGCGGGTGCGGCGCAGCGATTCCATTTCCGCCTCCAGTCCCTTGACGCGTTTCTGCAACTCGGCGAACTCGTCCATCACCATGATGCCGGCCATCACGGTGATGCGCTGGTCGCCGATTTCGCCGAACGATTCCTTGAGATGGCCGACATACTGGTCGAACCGCGTCGCCAGGTCCTGGAGATGCTCCTCCTGGCCCGGATCGCACGCCATCCGGTAGGCCTTGCCGTCGATTGTGACTGTGACCTGGGACATGAACCCTCTTGCCGTCGTTTTGCGTTAGCGGTCGAGAACCGCGCGGATCGTCTCCATCGCCGTGACGAGCCGGCGCGAGACCTCCTTGTTGACGTCCTCCAGCCGTTCGGCGCGCGACTCCGAAGTGTCGAGTTCCCCGGCCAGCCGGCTGCGGTCGGAATTCATGCGCTGCACTTCCTCCTCCGCGTCGCGGTAATTGTCCCGCACGTCCATCTGCCTGTCGATCACGTCTTCAAGCGCCGCGACGGCCTTGTCCAGCCGGCTTAGAACCTCCGAAAGCGTCTGCGGTGAAGTCATGCTTGTAACCCTCGCCGATCGGGATGGAGACGAACGCCTTTCAATTGAGTGCCTTAGGGCGGGCCGATAAGACAGGGCGTCAAGGTACCGGGTTTGCACCGGCATTTCAAATCCCGCCGGCGCTAACCCACAGGACAGAAGACCGCCCGGGAATCGGGCGCCGCCACCCCGCCGCCGGCGCTTTTCCGTTTTATTGACTCGTCCCGGCGACCTGCTATGTGTCGCGCGATTTCGTTCCAGACGGCCGGCGCCGGGATCCCGCGACCGGCGGACGTATACAGGAAAACTCATGACGGTACGCGCAAAACACGACCGGATGGCGAATGCGATCCGATTTCTGTCCATGGACGCCGTGGAGGCCGCCAACTCCGGCCATCCGGGCCTTCCGATGGGAGCGGCTGACGACGCCACCGTCCTGTTCTCGCGCTTCATGAAATTCGACCCCATGAATCCGAAATGGCCGGATCGCGACCGTTTCGTGCTGTCTGCCGGCCACGGCTCGATGCTGCTCTATTCGCTGCTCTATCTGCTCGGATATGAGGACATCTCCATCGACGGGATCCGCAACTTCCGCCAGCTCGGCGCAAAGACCGCCGGCCACCCCGAATACGGTCACGCCGCCGGCATCGAGACGACCACCGGCCCGCTCGGCCAGGGCCTCGCCAACGCCGTCGGCATGGCGATCGCCGAAAAGAAGCTGGCGGCCGAATTCGGCGCCGATCTCGTCGATCACTACACCTATGTGCTTGCCGGCGACGGCTGCCTGATGGAAGGCATCAGCCAGGAGGCGCTGTCGCTTGCCGGCCACCTGAAGCTGAACAAGCTGATCGTGCTGTGGGACGACAACGGCATTTCCATCGACGGCAAGGTGTCGCTCGCCGATTCCACCGACCAGCAGGCCCGCTTCCGGGCTTCCGGCTGGGCCACGGCTTCGGTCGACGGCCACGATCCCGACGCCATCGCTGCGGCGATCGAGCAGGCGCGTTCCTCCGACCGCCCGACGCTGATCGCCTGCAGGACGACCATCGGTTTCGGCGCGCCCACCAAGTCGGGCACGTCCAAGGTCCACGGCTCGCCACTCGGCGCGGAGGAGATTGGCGGCGCGCGTAAGGCGCTCGGCTGGACCGCCGCCCCCTTCGAGATCCCGTCGGAAATCCTCGACGACTGGCGTCTTGTCGGCCTCAACGCCGGCAAGGAGCGCGTCGCCTGGGAAAAGCGCCTCGGCGAGGCCGATCCGTCGGCGCGCGGCGAGTTCGAGCGCCGCATGCGCGGCGACCTGCCGACCGCGCTGACCTCGGCGCTGGAGGACTACCGCAGGAAACTCGTCCATGACCTGCCGAAGGTCGCGACCCGCAAGTCGTCCGAAATGGCCCTCGAGGTCATCAACGGCGTCGTTCCCGAGACGCTCGGCGGCTCGGCCGACCTGACCGGCTCCAACAACACCAGGACCAGCCAGACCGCGCCGATCACGCCGGACGATTTCTCCGGCCGCTATCTCCACTACGGCATCCGCGAGCACGGCATGGCCGCCGCCATGAACGGCATCGCGCTGCATGGCGGCCTGATCCCCTATGGCGGCACCTTCCTGGTCTTCTCCGATTATGCGCGGCCCGCCATGCGTCTCGCCTCGCTGATGGGAATCCGCTCCATCTTCGTGATGACGCATGATTCCATCGGTCTCGGCGAGGACGGGCCGACGCACCAGCCGGTCGAGCAGCTGGCCGCCCTGCGCGCCATTCCGAACCACACCGTCTTCCGTCCGGCCGACGCCATGGAAACGGCCGAGTGCTGGGAACTCGCGCTCTCCAGCACGTCGACCCCGTCGACCCTCGCGCTGACCCGCCAGAACCTGCCGGCGCTGCGCAAGGAGGTCTCCTCCGACAATCGCTGTGCCTACGGCGCCTATGAACTGGCCCCCGCCAGCGACGACGCCGTCGTGTCCATCTTCGCCTCCGGCTCCGAGGTCGAGATCGCGCTCGACGCGAAAGCCGCGCTCGAAGCCAACGGCCACCCGACCCGCGTCGTCTCTGTGCCGAGCCTCGAACTTTTCCATCAGCAGTCCGAGGATTACCGCAAGGCCATCCTCGGCGACGCGCCGGTGCGCATCGCCGTCGAAGCCGGCATCCGGCAGGGCTGGGACAGCGTCATCGGTTCGGACGGCATATTCGTCGGCATGGACTCGTTCGGCGCGTCCGGCCCGGCCAAGCAGCTCTACGTGCATTTCGGCATCACCCCCGAAGCGGTCGCGGCTGCGGCCGAAACGCGCATTCACGCGGGAAAGCAACACCACTAAAGTCGCGCAACATTTGAACGGAGGAATTCCCATGACCGTAAAAGTCGCCATCAACGGATTTGGCCGCATTGGCCGCAACGTCGTCCGCGCCATCTTCGAATCCGGCCGCAAGGACATCGACGTCGTCGCCATCAACGACCTCGGCCCGGTCGAGACCAACGCCCACCTGATGCGCTACGACTCGGTCCATGGCCGGTTCCCGAAATCCGTCGAGGTGAAGGGTGACACTATCCACATCGAGGGCGGCGACTCGTTCAAGGTCTTTGCCGAGCGCGATCCGAAGAACCTCCCCTGGGGCGATCTCGACATCGACATCGTCATGGAATGCACCGGCATCTTCACATCCAAGGAAAAGGCCTCCGCACATCTGGCCGCCGGCGCCAAGCGCGTCCTCGTCTCCGCCCCGTCCGACGGCGCCGACAAGACCATCGTCTTCGGCGTCAACCAGGACACGTTGACGAAGGATGATCTCGTCGTCTCCAACGCGTCCTGCACGACCAACTGCCTGGCGCCGCTCGTCTATGTGCTGAACAACGAATTCGGCATCGAGCGCGGCATGATGACGACGATCCACTCCTATACCGGCGACCAGCCGACGCTCGACACGATGCACAAGGATCTCTACCGCGCCCGCGCCGCGGCGATGAGCCAGATCCCGACCTCGACCGGCGCCGCCAAGGCCATCGGCCTCGTCATCCCGTCGCTCAAGGGCAAGCTGGACGGCATCTCGGTGCGCGTGCCGACGCCGAACGTCTCGCTCGTCGATTTCAAGTTCATCCCGTCGAAGTCGGTCACCGTCGAGGCGATCAACGACGCCCTGGTCGCCGCCGCCGACGCCGGGCCGCTGAAGGGCATCCTCGGCTACACCCGTCACCCGAACGTCTCGATCGACTTCAACCACGACCCGCATTCGTCGACCGTGGCGCTCGACCAGACCAAGGTCATGGACGGTTCGCTCGTCTCGGTCCTGTCCTGGTACGACAACGAGTGGGGCTTCTCCAACCGCATGTCCGACACCGCCATCGCCATGGCGAAGCTGATCTGACCGGACCGGTCGTCCCGAAATGCGAAAAGCCTCCCTATCCGGGCGGCTTTTTTTTATGCGCCACCGAAGGGTGTCGCCGCCTTGCCTGTCCCGGCCAATTTGATACTGGATGACGGCAGAAAGGTATGGTGACCTTGACGACCCCGACCCGAGAATGGCTGGCGCGGCTGATCGCTCATGCAACCGTCAGCGCCGAGACGAACCTGCCGCTCGTCGCCGAGATCGAGGCCGCCCTGACGGCCGCGGGCGCCGTCTGCACCCGGTTTCCCGACGAAACGGGAAGGAAGGCGGCGCTGCTAGCGCGTTTGGGGCCGGATCTGCCCGGCGGGCTGATGCTGTCCGGCCATGTCGATGTCGTCCCCGTGGATGGCCAGGACTGGACGGTGCCGCCCTTCGAGCTGACCGAGCGGCACGGATTGCTTTACGGACGCGGCACGACCGACATGAAGGGTTTCGTCGCCGCCATGCTGGCGCTGGCGGAGCGCGCGGCCTCCCGCCCGCTCGCGCGTCCCTTGTGGCTGGCGATATCCTACGACGAGGAGATCGGCTGCATCGGGGTCCGCCCGATGCTCGACGCGATCGCCGCGCGCAATGTCCGGCCCGATCTCGTCGTCGTCGGCGAACCGACCTCGATGCGCCTTGGGCTCGGCCACAAGGGCAAGTTGGCCTTCACGGTCGAGGCGAAAGGCGTGGCGCGCCATTCGGCCGAGGCGCCGCTGGCGCTCAACGCCCTGCATCTGGCGGGCGATTTCATGACCGCCATGCGTAGCCTGCAGGACGAGATCGCCAAAGGCGGTCCGCGCGAGGACGGATACTCGGTACCCCACGCAACCGTGCATGTCGGCAAGTTCACGGGCGGAACGGTCGTCAATTTCGTACCCGATCACGCCGAGCTGCTGATGGAAATCCGCGTGCTGGCAGCCGACGACGCCGACGCGCTTTCAACGCGGTTGCACGAGACGGCGGAAGCCATCGTCGCGCCCTGTCGCGCCGCCTTTCCGCAAGCGAACCTGACGGTGACGGAGACGGGGTGCTATCCCGGCCTGTCTACCGACCGAGACGCACCGGCCGTGCGGGCCTTCGCCGGATGCCTGCCGTCCGGAACTCCCGACTGCCGGCTCAGCTACGGCACCGAGGGTGGCCTGTTCGCGCAAAGGCTCGGCGTGTCGGTCGTGGTCTGCGGACCCGGCGACATGGCGCAGGGCCATCGACCGGACGAATTCATCGCGATCGACCAGCTTGCCGCCTGCGACGCGATGCTCGATGCTGGCCTGGAGAGGTTCTGTATCTCGCCGGCCGACGGCAATCCTCTTTGAAGACAGACCGGGGAAACAAATAAATGGCCCATATCCGCCATCGAAAATTCAACACCAAGGACACCTATCCCGAGCAGAAGCTGGACAACGACCTGTGCCAGGCCGTCGTCGCCCGGGGCCGGATGGTGTTCCTGCGCGGCCAGTGCCCGCAGGACCTCGATACGGCGAAGAACATCGACAGCCATGACCCGGTCGAGCAGACCCACAAGGTCATGCAGAACATCCGCCAGCTTCTCGTAGAGTGCGGCGGCTCCATGGAACATCTCTGCAAGGTCGTGGTCTACCTGACCGACGTGCGCCACCGCGATGCGGTCTACCGGACGATGGGCGAATATATCAAGGACGTCCATCCCGTCTCGACCGGGGTGGTCGTCACCGCGCTCGCCCGCCCCGACTGGCTGGTCGAGATCGACGGCACCGCCGTCATCCCCGACTGATCGCGCGGAGCCCGGCATGACCTTTTCCCTTGTCGCCCGATGCGCCCGGACGGGGCAGTTCGGCATGGTGATTTCCTCATCGTCGCCGGCCGTGGCCGCGCGCTGCGCCCATGTGCGAGCGGGCGTCGGCGCGGTGGCGAGCCAGAACGTCACCGACCCGGCGCTCGGGCCCCTGCTGCTCGACCGGCTGGAAGC
>JBAQHA010000487.1:0-2454 GCA_049288075.1 Oricola sp. | reverse complement strand
ATCGTCGACCAGCTGTCGGAAGGCATGGTGTTGAAACCGGCGGTGAAATACCAGCGCATCGCCCAGACGAAAGGCGTTCCGCGCGACAACCACTAGATTCGAAAAAGCCTCCCCGGGGGGAGGCTTTGCGGGGAGGAGAACCTGCCGCCGTCAATCGGCGGGGAGTTCGCGCGCGCTCGACAGCGACTTGCCGTCGGAGTCGAACAGATGAAGCTTGTCGGACGCGGCTGCCAGATGGACGGTGTCGCCGCGCCTGATTTTGACGTCGCCGGCAAGCTTGGCGATCAGCGCCTCGGCGTGGCCCTCCATCCTGATGTAGAGCAGCGTGACCTCTCCGAGCGCCTCGACAATATCGACGGTTCCGCTGGTGAGCACGTCCTGGCCCTTGCCGGCGATCTGGAGATCCTCCGGACGGACGCCGAGGCTGATCTTCTGGCCATTCAGCTTCGCGTCGCCGCGAACGGGGATGACCGCCTTGCCGGCATGGTCGATGTCGACCGCGATGGCCTTGTCTGACACGGAGGCCACCGTGCCGGGAAGGATGTTCATGGCGGGCGAGCCGATGAACTGGGCGACGAACAGGTTGGCCGGGCGATGATAGAGCTCCATCGGCGAACCGACCTGCTCGATATAGCCGGCGCGCAGCACGACGATCCGGTCGGCAAGCGTCATCGCCTCGACCTGGTCGTGGGTAACGTAGATCATCGTAGTGTCGGGCATCGACTCATTGAGCTTGGCGATCTCGATGCGGGTAGCGACGCGCAGTGCGGCATCGAGGTTCGACAGCGGCTCGTCGAAGAGGAAGACCTTCGGATCCCGGCAGATCGACCGGCCGATGGCGACGCGCTGGCGCTGGCCACCGGAGAGCGCCTTGGGCAGGCGGTCGAGATAGGGCGTCAGTTGCAGGATCCCGGCGGCGTTCTTGACGCGACGGTCGATCTCCTCGCGCGAGAATTTCGCCAGCCGCAGGCCGAAGGCCATGTTGTCGTAGACCGTCATGTGCGGATAGAGCGCGTAGGTCTGGAACACCATGGCGATACCGCGCTGCGACGGCGGCACGTCATTGACGACCATGCCATCGATCTCCAGCGTGCCGCCGGTAATGTGCTCAAGCCCCGCGATGCAGCGCAGCAGCGTGGACTTGCCGCAGCCCGAGGGACCGACGAAGACGATGAACTCGCCCTTCTTGATGTGCAGGTTGATGCCGTGAAGAACCTTCACATGGCCATAGGCCTTCTGCAGATCGGTCAGTTTCAATTCAGCCATGCTCTTCCTCCCTTACCGGCCTGCTACTTGATGCGGCCGATAATTCCGCCAAGCGCTTTCAATGTCACCGTTCCGTGCTCGATACGGCCGTCGAGTGGCGCGTCGTCAAGCTTCTCCAACTTCAGCCTCGGCTTGAAGGAGACATCCCCGTGGCCGAGATTGAAGGCGCAGTACAGCGCCATGCCTTCGTCCTCGCGGATGAAGGCGACGACATCCTCCGGCGCGTCGACGAACCGGATCGATCCCTTGGCGAGCACCGGGTGATTGCGCCGGAACTCGAGGAAATCGCGATAGAATTCGTAGACGCTATCGTCGCGTCCCTGTTGCGTGTCGACGGCCATGGCGCGATGAATGTCCGGCACTGGCAACCACGGCTTGCCGGTGGTGAAGCCGCCATTCGGCAGGTTCGAGGCCCAGACCATGGGCGTGCGGCAGCCGTCGCGGCCCTTGAATTTCGGCCAGAAGCGAATGCCGTAGGGGTCCTGCAAATCCTCGTAGGGAATGTCGGCCTCGGGAAGACCGAGTTCCTCACCCTGGTAGATGCTGATCGAGCCGCGCACCGACATCAGCAGACCGGCGACGGCGCGCAGGTAACGCTCCGGGTTGCGCTCATGCGAGCCCCAGCGGGTGGCGTGACGCACGACGTCGTGGTTGGAGAAGGCCCAGCACGACCAGCCGTCGGGCGCCTCGCGCTCGAACTCCTCTATCACGTCGCGAACCTTCGTCGCGCTGATCGGATCGGGCGCAAGAAAGTCGAAGGAGTAGCACATGTGAATGCGGTCGTTGCCCTTGGTGTACTGGGCAAGGATTTCCAGCCCGCGCTGGGCGTCGCCGATCTCGCCTACGGCGGCGGCGGCCGGAAACTCGTCGAGAACGGCGCGGAAGCGCTTCAGGAACTCGATGTTCTCCGGCTGGCTCTTGTCGTAGATGTGGTCCTGGTAATTGTAGGGATTCACCTCCGGCGCGGTGGTGAAATTGCGTTCCTCGGGCGGCAGCGCCGGATTGTCCTTCAGCGACTGCGCATGGAAATAGAAGTTGATGGTGTCGAGGCGGAAGCCGTCGACGCCGAGCTCCAGCCAGAAGCGCACGATGCCGAGCAACGTGTCCTGAACGTCGGGATTGTGGAAGTTGAGGTCGGGCTGGCTGGTGAGGAAATTGTGCATGTAATACTGGCAGCGGGTGGTGTCC
>JBAQHA010000486.1:0-1687 GCA_049288075.1 Oricola sp. | reverse complement strand
TCTCCAGGTGCGCCTTGACGGACAGCGAGCTGTCGATCAGGTAGCGGCTGTTCAGCAGGAAGAAGCACTGCCCGATGGTGATCGCATTGACGGCGACCGTGCGGGCCAGCGCATCGGAGGCACCCTGGCCTTTCATCCAGAAGAAGGCCCACAGCGTGAAGCCCAGCAGCGTCAGGCCGACGAAGATGACGCGCCAGATCCCGAAACCCGTCAGAATGGGTCGTTCCACTGCGCGCGGCGGTCGGCTCATCACGTCCTTCTCATGCGGCTCGAAGCAGATTGCCAGGCCGAGCGCGACCGAAGTCACCATGTTGACCCACAGCACCTGGGGCGCGGTGATCGGCAGCGTGAAGCCAACGAAGATCGCCACGGCGATGACCAGTCCCTGAGCGACGTTGGTCGGAAACAGGAACAGGATGGCCTTCTCGATGTTGTTGTAGACGGTGCGTCCTTCCTTCACCGCCGCGCTGATCGATGCGAAGTTGTCGTCGGCAAGGATCATGTCGGCAGCTTCTTTCGTCACCTCAGTGCCCTTGATGCCCATCGCCACGCCGATGTCGGCCTGCTTGAGCGAAGGCGCGTCGTTCACGCCGTCGCCGGTCATGGCGCAGATCTGCTGGTTCGCCTGCACCGCCTTGACCAGACGCAGCTTGTGCTCGGGGCTCGTGCGCGCGAAGACGTCGACATTGCCCACCGCTTCCTGCAACTGGGCCTCGTTCATCTCTTCGATCTCGGCCCCGATGATGGCGGTCTTGCCGTCACCGATGCCGAGCATCTTTGCGATGGCGGCGGCCGTGATTCGGTGGTCGCCGGTGATCATCGTGACACGGATGCCGCCCGCGTGGCACTCGGCCACGGCCTCGATCGCCTCCTTCCGGGGCGGGTCGAGCAGGCCGATGAGTCCGATCAGGACGAGGTTCTTCGGCAGGTCTGCCGGGCCAAGGCTGCCGGCCTGCAGCCCCGGGTTTTCGAGCCACGCCAGCCCGAGCACGCGCTCACCCTGGCCGGCAAACTTGTCGGACACCAGCTGGAAATGCTCGCGATCGATCGGCACCTGAGTGCCATCGGCGAACTGCTGTCGGTCGCAGCTCGCCATGATGATCTCGGGCGCACCCTTGACGAACAGTACCTCCTTGCCGTCTGCGCCGCGGTGCAGCGTGGCCATGAACTTGTGTTCGGACTCGAAAGGGATCGCGTCGATGCGCGGGTACGCGGCCTGTTCGGCGTCACGTTGCATGCCGAGCTTGTTCGCGAATGGGTAGAGGGCCCCTTCGGTCGGATCGCCCTCGACCTTCCACTTCCCATCTGTCTGGAACAGCTCGGCGTCGTTGCAAAGCAGCGAGTTGCGACCGAGCAGCTCGAGCAGCCGATTCCTTTGGGCAGGCTGCCCGCCTTTTGTGACCTCGCCTTCGGGAGCGTAGCCGTTGCCGCTCACCTTGTACTCGGACTCGGCCGATGCCGCCGACACGACCATCATCTCCATCAGCGTCAACGTTCCGGTCTTGTCCGAGCAGATGCGCGATACCGAACCGAGCGTTTCCACGGCGGGCAGGCGCCGGATGATCGAGTGGCGGGACGCCATGCGCTGCACGCCGATAGCCAGCGTGATCGTGATGAGCGCCGGCAGGCCTTCAGGAATCAACGACACCGCGATGCCGACGATGGCCTGGAACAGTTCGACGAACTC
>JBAQHA010000485.1:0-1631 GCA_049288075.1 Oricola sp. | reverse complement strand
CGATGAAGGCGACGGCCGCCGCGAGCGAGACGACCGAGGCGACGGCCATCGGCGGACGGCGGAAATAGTTCAGAAAAGCGCGCCAGTTCTTCCAGATATGAAGAACGAACGGGACGATTAGAACCATCGACAGCCATTCATGCATCGAGTGGAAGTAGGCGGAACCGTAGTGGAAAAACAGCGCCACGCCGGAGACCAGCGAGACGATGAACAGGCCGGTGATCAGTGGCGTTGCGTAGCGTGCGAGTATGGGTGGCATTTTTGGCTTTCTCCTTGGGAGGAACAGCCAACAGCTAGCCGCCGTCAGAGTCGAAGTCCCGTTACAAATGGGTAATGCTGCACGTCGCGCATGGCAGCCATTCCGCCAAGGACTGGGGAGAAGAAAAGCGCGGGGCCGAAACCCCGCGCCACAGTCGCCATTGCCGTCGCGTTCAGGCGTGCGCCGGCTTCATGGCGCCACCGCGGGCGTCGAGCGAGAACGCGCCTGCGCCGGAACTGGCAAGCGCCAGGAAGCCGCCGGCGATCGCCAGGTTCTTCATGAAGGAGATCATCTGCATCGCGTCTGCCGGCTGGTAGTGGAAGGCGAAACCCGTGAAGACGGAGAAGGCGGCTAGCGCCCAGGCGGCCTCGCGGGTGCGGAAACCGACCAGGATCGCGACGCCGGCGGCCAATTCGAAAATCGCCGACGCCCATGCGAGCAGGGTCGCGGCTGGCAGGCCGACGGAAGCGATGTAGCCGGCAGTGCCATCGATGGCGAAGAACTTGCCCCAGCCGGCCTGGATGAAGACCGCCGCAAGCAGGATGCGCGCGGCGAGAAGGAAGATGGAATTGGACATGGTTGTGAACCTCGGTTGTTGATGACCGCGAAAATAGCCATCCCGCAGTGCACAACAATCCGGCCAGGCGGCGACAAAGCGTTCACGAATTGCGAACGCTTATTCTTCTCTCGTTCATCAAACCATTTTTTCCGGCTTGACGAAGCGGTCGAACTCCTCGGCCGACACATGGCCGCTGGCGATAGCCTCCTCGCGCAAGGTCGTGCCCTTCTTGTGTGCCGTCTTGGCGATGGCCGCTGCATTGTCGTAGCCGATGGCGGGCGCAAGCGCGGTCACCAGCATCAGCGAGCGGGTCACCAGATCGCCGATACGGGCTTCGTCCGCCTCGATGCCGGCGAGGCAGCGGTCGGTGAACGATAGCACCGCATCGGCGAGAAGCCGCACGGACTGCAGCACCGCGTCGGCGATCACCGGCTTGAACACGTTGAGCTCGAAATGGCCCTGGCTTGCGGCGAAGGCGACGGTCGTCTCGTTGCCCATGACGCGGGCGGCGACCATGGTCAGCGCCTCTGCCTGGGTCGGGTTGACCTTGCCCGGCATGATCGAGGAACCCGGTTCGTTTTCCGGCAGCACCAGTTCGCCGAGACCTGAGCGCGGTCCCGAACCGAGAAAACGGATGTCGTTGGCGATCTTGAACAGGTCGGCGGCAAGCGCAGCAAGGCTCCCGTGAAAATGCGTCAGCGCGCCATGGCTTGCCAGCGCCTCGAACTTGTTTCCCGCCGTTCGGAACGGCTGGCCGGTGATGCGGGTGACATTGTCGGCGAAAAGTTCGGCGAAACCGGACGGAGCGTTGAG
>JBAQHA010000484.1:0-4201 GCA_049288075.1 Oricola sp. | reverse complement strand
TCAGAATTCCGTCTACAACCTGCTTAGCCGGATGGTGAAAAATTCCGAATTGGTGAGGGATGGCAATGTCTTCCGCCTCCCCCACAACGAGAATGAGGAGGCCGAAGCCTCCTCAGAACCCGATCAGGGTGGCGACCCTGACCAAAACCCCAAACCCAGCCTTACCGGCGCATGAGAAAGGAGTATCCCTATGTGGCAAGCCGTCAGAATAAGGAGTGCCGTTGCCTAGGGGTGGCGGCTCTAACCTAACGGTGGGCGGGATGGCGCTTCGGAGCCATCCTGCTTCTTGCGTTACAATACTCCTATCACCTTGCAGCCGAAAAAACAAGGATTCCGGCTGCTTATGCGCGTTTCAGCTTCCAAAGCTTATACGGCCCGAATTCGTCGTGATCTTCGGTCCAGCCGCATTCCTCAATTAAGCCCTGCCCGACACATGTCTTTATGCAGGCCCCGATGCGCTTCCTTATCGTCGTATAGGTCGCCTCGTCGGCTACTAGGCCACGGTCGGAAACCCACATCTCGGTAATCTGGCGCGACGTAAGCGGTGCGGTGGCTTCTCGGAAGGCCGACAACACGAAACGCTTCACAGAGCCTTTCTGCGCTCGGTGCTTCGTCACGTACTCCCTTATGGGCGACGTGTCGGCATTCGGATCAAACAGCCTTATGGCCGCGTCCAGATGGTCTATGTCGACCGTCAGTTTTTTGATCTCGGCTTTGTACCGTTCACGCAGTGCCGTAAGCTCCGCGTGCTTGGCGACCAGGCCAGCTACCGTGTTCGGTCGGTCGTATTTCGTATCGTTCACCATGCATGACGTATAGCACCATCGTATCCGATGTGTAAACATCATATTTGGTGAGTTTGATCCATAATACCGGAATATTTTGCGACGGCCGCGTCCTGAGCCTGTCGAAGGATCGGCCGGCGCCTCCACCCTCGTCCTTCGACAGGGTCAGGATCAGGACGGGTAGCGATACTGTTCGTCGCTGACCTGCTCCAGCCAGTCGGTCGCCGTTCCGTTCAGCTTTTCGTGGACGGCGATATGCGTCATGCCGGCGGTCGCGGTGGCACCGTGCCAGTGCTTTTCGCCCGGCGCGAACCACACCACGTCGCCCGGCCTGATTTCCTCGACCGGGCCGCCCTCGCGCTGCGCCCAGCCCAGGCCCGAAGTCACGATCAGCGTCTGCCCGAGCGGGTGGGCGTGCCACGCCGTGCGCGCGCCGGGCTCGAAGGTGACGGCGACGCAGACGGCGCGGGCCGGATCGGGCGCGGCGTTCAGCGGGTCGAGGCGGACCGCGCCGGTGAAATAGTCCGGCGACGCCTTTTCCGAAGGCCGCGAGCCGCTGCGCTTGATGTCCATTGCCTGTCTCCCTTGGTGCATAGTTTCACCGGGCGCGATCAGCCTGGCATGAAGGACAAGCTAGCGCGGCGACAGCCGGTGTGGAGGGCGAAAGTCACGCATCCGATCCCTCGCGCGGGTTCGGCCACCGTCCAGGAACGCTCGGGATCGCCGTGAATCCGCCTTATCGCCGCCGCGACCCGCTTGTCGGCCAGTCCGCGAAGCAGACCCGGCGCCGCTGATCCCTATCGAGAAGACGGTGCGGGGCCGCAGAAGCTCGATGGCTTGGGACAGGGGATCGGTCATTTCCGGACTCATGCAAACGAGAAGCGGACTTTTGATTGATGATAGTCCTGATTGTGAAGCGTATTTCCATGGCGTCAACAAGAAAAGGATGACTTCCATGAAAACCGTTCTGATTACCGGCTGCTCGTCCGGCTACGGCCTTGAGACCGCCCGTCACTTCCATTCCCGCGGCTGGACCGTGATCGCCACCATGCGCACCCCGAAGGAAGGGATCCTTCCCCTTTCGGATCGAATCCGCGTGCTGCCGCTCGACGTCACCAGCCCCGACAGCATCGCGGCGGCGCTCGCGGCCAGCGGGCCGATCGACGCGCTCGTAAACAATGCAGGCATCGGCGTGGTCGGCGCTTTCGAGGCGACGCCGATGGCGCATGTGCGCAAGGTGTTCGACACCAACACGTTCGGCGTGATGGCGATGACGCAGGCCGTGATCCCGCAATTCCGCGAAAGGCGCTCGGGCGTGGTGGTCAACGTGACTTCGAGCGTGACGCTTGCCGCGATGCCGCTGGCGGCGGCCTACACCGCCAGCAAGATGGCCATCGAGGGGTTCACGGGATCGCTTGCCCACGAACTCGGGGCCTTCGGCGTGCGGGCCAAGCTGGTCGAGCCCGGCTACGGACCGACCACGCGGTTCTCGCAGAACACCGATGTGCGCATCGAGGATCTGATCCCCGAGGCCTATGCCTCCTATGCCGCGCCGATTTTCGCGGCGTTCGCGAAGCCGGCCCTGGTGACGCAGGAATCCGACGTGGCCGAAGCGGTCTGGCGTGCCGCAAACGACATCACCGGACAGCTCCGCTTTCCGGCCGGTCCCGACGCGGTGGCGCTGGCCCTCGCGAGCTAGGAAGGGCGAACGGCGCCTCGGGAGCGATGCGGCGGGCCAAAGCGGCCGGGCAGATCAGCGGCGATGCCGGCCCTCGGGAAAACTGGGGCCGGGCCATCACCCCCAGTCCAGCACGACCTTGCCGCAATTGCCTTCGCCCATCCGCCCGAAACCGGTTCGGTAGTCGGAGATCGGCATCCGGTCGGTGATGATGGCGCGGAGATTCAGGCCCGACTGGATCATGGCGATCTCCTTGTACCAGGTCTCGAACATCTCGCGTCCGTAGACGCCGGTGATCGTCAGCGCCTTGAAGACGATGGCCTGCCAGTCGGTCGCAATCGGTTTCGTCGGGATGCCGAGCACGGCGATCTTGCCGCCCATGATCATGTGCTCGATCATCTGGGAAAAGGCCGGCGCGGCGCCGCTCATTTCCATGCCGATGTCGAAGCCCTCGCGCATGCCGAGCCTGGCGCGCACGTCCATCAGGTCTGTGGTCGCGGTGTTGACCGGCGTGACGTCGGCGACCCGGCCGGCGAGATCGAGCCGCTCCTGGGCGATGTCGGTCAGCACCACATGGCGCGCGCCGGCGTGGCGGGCGACCATCGCCGCCATGATGCCGATCGGCCCCGCGCCGGTGATCAGCACGTCCTCGCCGACCAGCGGATAGGTCAGCGCCGTGTGGACGGCGTTGCCGAAGGGATCGAGGATCGCGCCGAGCTCGTCGTCGATGTCGTCGGGCAGCGGCACGGCGTTGAAGGCGGGCAGGCGCAGGTACTCGGCAAACGCGCCCGGAATGTTGACGCCGATGCCCTTGGTTTCCGGGTCGAGATGGAATTTGCCGGCGCGCGCGGCCCTCGAGCGGTGGCCGACGACATGGCCTTCGCCGGAGACCCGCTGGCCGATCTTCAGGTCGCTCACCTGGCTGCCGATCTCGACGATCTCGCCGGCATATTCATGCCCGACGACCATCGGCACGGGGATGGTCTTTTGCGCCCATTCGTCCCAGTTCCAGATGTGCATGTCGGTGCCGCAGATGCCGGTCTTGCGGATTTTGATGAGGATGTCGTTCGGCCCGATTTCCGGCACGTCGACATCCATCAGCGTCAGGCCCGGCGCGGCCTCGGCCTTCACGAGCGCTTTCATGGTTGCGTTGGAACCCATTCAGATGACTCCCAGTTCGCGTCCTGCGGCCCGGAACGCTTCCAGCCCGAAATCCAGGTCTGCCCGCGTCAGCGCGGCGTTCATCTGCGTGCGGATGCGCGCCTGTCCCTTCGGGACGACCGGGAAGAAGAAGCCGGAGACATAGACGCCTTTCGCGTCGAGGCTTTTCGCGAAATCCTGCGCCAGTTGCGCCTCGCCGAGCATGACCGGGACGATCGGGTGTTCGCCCGGCAGCAGCGTGAAGCCGGCGTCGGTCAGGCCGGCGCGCCAGTATTTCGCGTTCTCGAACAGGCGGGCGCGCAGGTCGTCGCCGGCCTCGACGATTTTGAGCACTTCCAGCCCCGCCGCGACGACCATCGGGGGCAGGGCGTTGGAGAACAGGTAGGGCCGGGCGCGCTGGCGCAGCATGTCGATGACCGGCTGCGGCCCGGCGACATAGCCGCCGATCGCGCCGCCGAGCGCCTTGCCGAGCGTGCCGGTCAGGATCGCGACCTTGTCGGCGACGCCGTGGTGATGCGGCGTGCCACGGCCCTGCGGCCCCATGAAGCCGGTGGCGTGGCAGTCGTCGACCATCACG
>JBAQHA010000483.1:0-9940 GCA_049288075.1 Oricola sp. | reverse complement strand
CCTCCGGACCGGCCGGGGCCGCCGACGACAGCAGCACGGCCCTGACGCTCCTCGAGACGGAGGAGGCGGACGAGATGGACGACTCCGACGAGACGGAAGGGACCGCGTCGGATGACCTTGCGGCCGTGCATCTCTTGTTCGACTCGATCGACCTCAGGGAAATCGACGAAGCCGACGACTACGGTTCGGACAATAGCGGCATATCGTTCGATGAAGCGGGAACTTACCGCCCGGCCTGGATCAGGTGACTCTGTCCATATCCTGCTGACGAGAACCGCGACGCGGCCCTTTTCGTCTACGCCAACTGATCATCCATTGCCGCGCAGCAAGTCCGTCGCCTAACATCCGGCCGGTTCACGTCCCGGAGACTTGCCGCCATGAGACTCGAAGGTTCCTGCCATTGCGGCGCGGTGCGTTTTTGCTGCGAGAGCCCGCACCCCGTCCCCTACCAACGGTGCTATTGCACCATCTGCCGCAAGACGGCCGGCGGCGGCGGATATGCGATCAACATCATGGGTTGGTCGCAATCGCTGGAAATAGAAGGCGAGGAAAACATCGCGGTGTTCCGCGCGCGCCTTGAGGACGGCAGCCTGTCCGGTGGCGAACGCCGCTTCTGCAAGCATTGCGGAAGCGCGCTGTGGGTGTACGACGCCTCATGGCCGGAACTGATTCATCCCTTCGCCTCCATCATCGACACCGACCTGCCGGTCCCGCCGGAGTCGACCCACCTGATGCTCGCTTTCAAGGCGAACTGGGTGGAGCCGCAGATCGGCTCGAAGGACAAGACCTTCGACCACTACCCGGAAGAATCCATCGCCGAGTGGCACCGCCGCACCGGCAATGTGCGCGATTGACGGTCGCGCGCTTGCGCTGTCGAATCGTCTCCGCTCCTGTATAGCTTGCGACGGCATCCTGCCGCCGTCCGAAACGAGGTACGCCCGTGAGCGAAAAAAGTCCCCAGAAAAGCCCGTTTGTCGTGTCGCCCGAGTGGCTTGTGAAACACCTGAAGGATCCCGGCCTCTCGATCGTCGACGCCTCCTGGTACCTGCCGGCCCAGAACCGCGACGCGCGCGCCGAATACAACGTGTCCCATATTCCCGGCGCCGTATTCTTCGACCAGGACGCCGTGGTCGATCCCGACAGCCCCCTGCCGCACACACTGCCCTCGCCGACCGTCTTCGAGCAGCACGCCAGCGCCATGGGCATCGGCCGCGACGACACCATCGTCGTCTATGACGCGCTGGGCATGTTCACCGCGCCGAGGGTCTGGTGGATGTTCCGCGTAATGGGCGCGGAGAAAGTCTTCATCCTCGACGGCGGCTTCGACAACTGGAAGAAGGATGGCCACATCGTCACGGATAGGCCGACCAAGATCGCTTCGACAGCCTTCCTGCCGAAATTCGACGCATCGAGGGTCGCGTCCTTCGCCGACATGCTGAAGATCGTCGGAGACCACTCCGCCCAGATCGCCGACGCCCGGCCCGCCGGACGCTTCACGGGCGCAGAGCCGGAACCGCGCGCCGGCATGCGATCGGGTCATATGCCGGGCGCCCGCAACGCGCCAACCTTCGCCTTTTCGGAGAACGGATATCTGAAGGACCTCGACGGCCTGCGCGATGCGCTGGAGGACGCCGGCATCGATCCGCAAAAGCCCGTCGTCACGACCTGCGGCTCCGGTGTGACGGCGGCGGTCATCTCGCTGGCCCTGCAATCGCTCGGTTCGAACGATCACCGTCTCTATGACGGTTCCTGGTCGGAATGGGGTTCGCGCGATGACACGCCGGTCGAGACAGGCCCCGCCAAAGGCTGAATCAAGACATGAACACACGCACCAAAGCCATTGATACCACGATAACTTATCTTGAGATGACTGTTCCGCAGGCGAAGCGTTGGCAGCTTCCGCTGGGCGTCAACGCGGCGATCCTGCAGGCCGAGAAACCGACGCTCGCCTTCTACCGCTTCCTGCAGTTCAACGTCGGCTATCCCTGGAACTGGGAGTGGCGCATGCGCATGGACGACGCGACGCTCGCCTCCCACATCCATGCCGAGACCTGCGAGGTCTATGTCCTCTATCTCGACGGCGCGCCGGCCGGTTTCTACGAAGTCAGCCGCGCCGATCCTTCCGTTTCCGATCTCGCCTATTTCGGCCTGATGCCGCATGCCGCGGGGCGCGGTCTCGGTCGCTGGTTCCTAGGAAGGGCGATCGAGGCCTGCTGGGCGTCGAAACCCGAACGCGTCACGGTCAACACCTGCACGCTCGACCATCCGGCCGCCCTGCCGCTTTACCAGAAGCTCGGCTTCCAGCCGGTCAGACAGGAAAAGGGCAAGATTCGCCCTCTGGCGAAGACGGATCTGCACCGTCTCGCCGAACAGGGAATCCTCGGCCCGGGCGCGCCATGACAGCGCCCGCAAGCCTGATCGTCGCAATCTATGCCGGCGCGGCAGTCGCCGAAATCGCCGGGTGTTTCGCCTTCTGGGCGGTGTTCCGGCTCGACAAGTCCATGCTGTGGCTGGCGCCGGGAGTGCTGTCGCTCGCCCTGTTCGGCTGGCTCCTGAGCCTCGTCGATACGAGCGCGGCGGGACGCGCTTTCGCGGCCTATGGCGGCGTCTACATCGCGGCGTCGCTCGTCTGGCTGCGGCTGGTGGAGAATGTGCGGCTCGACCGGTGGGACATGACCGGCGCGGCGATCTGCCTTGTCGGCGCGGCCGTCATCCTTTTCGCGCCGCGCTGACGAAAACCGTCTGAACGACCCGTTCAGTGGCGGTTCATCGGCGAAGAGCTATTTCCGGCGCACGACAACCCGCTTCCAAGGAGTGTGCCATGAACCGCCGTCATTTCCTCAAGGCCGCCGCCGTTGGCGTGGCCGCCCTGATCCCCGCCCTTCCAGGCGCTGCGCTCGCCCAGTCGTCGCCCGACGCCGCCACGATCATGCGCCAGCTCGAAGCCCAGCCGCGGGTGCGGATCGCGCCCGACGCCCGCGTCACGCTCGACCAGCTGAAGCGCAACCAGCGGCTGCGCCGCCAGGCGCCGTCGATCGAGATCCAGTCGATCAATTTCGACTTCGGCGCCGCGACCATTCCGGTCAACCAGCGCTGGAAGGTCGAGCAGATCGCCATCGCCATCAACCGCATCCTGCGCCGCGATCCGCGCGAAGTCTTCCTGATCGAGGGTCACACGGATGCCGTCGGTTCCTATGCCGCAAACCATGTCCTTTCGGAGCGTCGCGCGGCTGCCGTCGCCCATGACCTCGTGCGCTACTTCCGCGTACCGCGACGGGCGCTGGAAGCGATCGGCTATGGCGAGGAATACCTGCTCGTGCCGACGCCCTATGCCGAATTGCGCAATCGTCGCGTCACGCTGCGCCGGGTCACCGATTTCGTCACTCAGTATTGAAATCGACCGCAGCATGAATCGGGTGGCGGGCGACCGCCGCCCGAATTACCGCTTCCCCATCGTCATCAGCATCGATGGAGTCGACCATGACCGGCATCCGCTTCCTTCCACTCGACACCGAAACCGTGCGCGCCTTGCAGCGCGGCGGTCCAGACGCCTACGGCTTCAAGGCCGAGACCGCCATCTCGGACGGCGACCGCATGCCCTGCCGCCACTGTCTGTCCAACATCGAGGCCGGAGACGAATACCTGATCCTCGCCCACCGACCCTTCCCCGCCAGCCAGCCATTCGCCGAGACGGGGCCGATCTTCCTGCATGCGCGTGAATGCGAAGCCGCGGCGGTCGGGCCCGATATCCCGGAAATCCTCACCCATTCGCCACGTTTCATCCTGCGTGGCTACGGCAATGACGACCGTATTCACTATGGGTCCGGCAAGATCGTCGAACAGGCGGACATCCCGTCCTATGCCGAGGAATTGTTCGCCAATCGGGAGATTGCCTACGTCCATGTCCGCTCGGCAACCAACAACTGTTACCAGGCTCGCATCGAGCGCGCCTGATCGTTACCGTCGGGCGCGGGATATCGCTCGGTTGCCACCCTGCTCGATGTCGTCGGCGGGCGCCCCTCGCCCGCACGCGCGCGCAATGGAGAAGTCACGCCGCCGCGTACGACATGAAAAAAGGCCGGTCGCCGCCCCGTGGCGACCGGCCTCGCATGCTCTCAGGCCCTGTCAGGCGACCTTGAGCGCATCCTGCGGTGCGGCCAGTTCGTAGCCGAGCGCGTCGGCCACGGCCTTGTTGGTGATACGGCCGCGATGGACGTTGAGACCATTGCGCAGATGCGGATCGTCGATCAGCGCCTTCAGTCCCTTGTTGGCGAGCATCAGCCCGTAATGGAGCGTCGCATTGTTGAGCGCCTTGGCCGAGGTCACCGGCACGGCGCCCGGCATGTTGGCGACACAGTAATGGATGACTCCGTCGATCACATAGGTCGGATCGGAGTGCGTGGTCGCCTTCGATGTCTCGAAGCAGCCGCCCTGGTCGATGGCGACGTCGCAGAGCACGGAACCCTTCTTCATGCCGCCGAGCATCTCGCGGGTGACCAGTTTCGGCGCGGCGGCGCCCGGGATCAGCACTGCGCCGATCACGGCATCGGCCGTAAAGACCTCTTCTTCCAGCGCTTCCACGGTCGAGTAGCGGGTGTGGACGCGGCCGTTGAAGATGTTGTCGAGTTCCCGCAGCCGCGGGATCGACCGATCGAGGATCGTCACGTCGGCGCCAAGGCCGACGGCCATCTTCGCTGAGTTGAGCCCGACGACGCCGCCGCCGAGAACCACGACCTTGGCCGGAAGCACGCCCGGTACGCCGCCGAGGAGGATGCCATGGCCGCCATGCGCCTTCTGCAGCGCCGTGGCGGACGCCTGGATCGCCAGACGGCCGGCGACTTCCGACATCGGCGCGAGCAGCGGCAGCCCGCCGCGCTCGTCGGTGACGGTTTCGTAGGCGATCGCGGTGCAGCCGCTTTCGATGAGGCCCTTGGTCTGGTCCGGATCGGGAGCGAGGTGCAGGTAGGTGTAGAGAATCTGGTCTTCGCGCAGCATCGCCCATTCGGACGGCTGCGGTTCCTTGACCTTCACGATCATGTCGGACTGCGCAAAAACCTCCGCGGCGGTCTTCACGACCTTTGCGCCGGCGGCGACATAGGCGGCGTCGTCGGCGTAGATGCCGGCGCCGGCCTGCGTCTCGACGATCACCGTATGACCGTTGGCCACGTATTCGCGCACCGAACCCGGCGTCAGGCCGACACGGTATTCGTGATTCTTGATTTCCTTGGGGCAACCGACGCGCATTGTTCTCTCCCTGCTGGTCCGGCGTTCGACAGTGCGCGAATGATCGCCGAAAAATCTCCGAATGTCCTTGCAAAGAAGGGGTGCGGCAAACATGCTTTTCGACTATTCTTGCGCTGTCGATGTCAGAAAAGACGGATGTTTGCACGCATGGAACTCGATTCGATTGATCTCGCGATCCTGACTGCCCTTCAGGCGGATGGACGCATGTCGAACGCGGCGCTCGCCGACAGGATCGGCCTGTCGCCCTCGGCCTGTTCCCGCCGGCTCGACAATCTGGAGAAATCCGGGACCATTCGCGGTTATCACGCCCGCGTCTCGAACCAGGCGCTCGGCTACACGATGACCGTAATCGTCCACATCTCGCTGTCCGGCCAGTTCCAGAAGACGCTGCGCGAATTCGAGGACGCGATCAAGCGCTGCCCGAACGTTCTTGTCTGCTACCTGATGAGCGGGGAATACGACTACATCCTGCGCATTGCCGCCAAGGACCTCGCCGATTACGAGCGCATCCACCGCGACTGGCTGTCCGCCCTGCCGCACGTGGTCAAGATCAACTCGTCCTTCGCGCTACGCGAGATCGTCGACCGGCCGAATGTCGGCATAGACCCGGCGCTGGTCTAGTCGACGATCCTCAACCTGACCCCGAGCGAAACAAGCGCGTCCCAGTAGCCGGGATAGGTCTTGGCGACGCATCCTGGATCGAGAATGGTAATGCCGCCGGTTTTCAGGCCCGCAAGCGCGAAGCTCATCGCGATGCGGTGGTCGGCGAATGAATCGATCTTCGCATCCGCGTAAGCCCCGGCCAGCGCGGGTTGTCCGTGCACGATGAGGTCGTCCCCGTCCTCCTCGGCAAGGCCCGGCCGGATCCGGTTCAGTCCCTCGCGCAACGCACGGATGCGGTCACATTCCTTGACCCGAAGATTGGAGATCCCGACGAACCGGACAGCGGTGTCGTTATAGGCCGCCAGCACGGCCAGCGTCGGTATTGCGTCCTGCATCTGCGATCCGTCGATCACCGACGGCATGCGCGGAAACATCGCGATGACGTCGCGGGCGCGCGCGTCCGGCTGGGTGAAGGCGTCGGCAGGAACGCCGAGGTCGATCGCGCCTCCGGTCAGCCTTTCCGCGGCCCACAGATAGGTCGCCGCCGAGGCGTCCGGTTCGACGTGGAAATCGGTCGCCCGGTAATGACCGGGCTCGATCCGCCAATCGACAGCGCCGACCTGCTCTATGCGTGCGCCGAAGGCCCGCATCGCCGCCAGCGTCAGGTCGACATAACCGCGCGCGCCGATCTGCGGTCCGGTCAGCGACAGATCCACCGGCCCGGATGCCAGCGGCGCCGCCATCAGCACGGCGGAAACATACTGGCTCGACAATTCGCCGTCGATTTCCACCGAGCCGCCCGCAAAACCGCCCGTCCCGTGCACCGTCACCGGAGGATAGCCGCCGATGGACTCCGCATCGACGCCCATCGAGCGCAATGCCTCGACCAGCGGCCCGATCGGACGCTTGCGCATATGCTCGTCGCCATCGATGACCACATCGCCCTCGACCAGCGCCACGGCCGCCGTCAGGAATCGCGTCGCTGTGCCGGCATTGCCGAGGAAAAGCGGGCCGTCCGGCGCGCGCAGATGACCGCTGCTTTCGACGGTGAAACTGGTCGCATCCGGCTCCTCGACCGTCACCCCCATTGCCCGCAGCGCCTCGGCCATCAGCTTTGTGTCGATGCTCTTCAGCGCGCCGGTGACAGTGCTGCGCCCCTCGGCGAGCGCGGCCAGCAGCAGCACGCGGTTGGTTATGGATTTGGAGCCCGGCGGCGTCACCCGGCCCGTCAGCGGTTCGCCAACCGGAGCGATCGTCAGCGCGGAGGCCGCAAGATACCCGTTCGCATCCATGATTCTTCGATGTTCCGTTGATCGGCTCCAAACCGCTGCGTAAGGCGCGGCCATTTCCGCGTCAAGCGCGTCGCGTCAGACCGACCGCTCCTCGCCACGCCACAGAGCGTCACCGTTCTGATCGATGATCAGCCGCGCCTTCCCGAGCGCCGCCGCCTTGGCCGATCCCTGGTCGGGCAGAAGATCCGCGCGGACGAATTTGCGCTCCACCGGCACGCCGTCGACGTCCTTGCGAAGCGCGCCGGCGATACGCCATTGCCCGCCTTCCTGCACCGGCATAACGAAAATGGCGACGTCCTTGTAGACCTCGTCAGGCTCGCCCGAGGGAAGTGTGCTTTCCTTGTCGGGAGCGCCGAACAGGCGTTTCCAGAATCCGGCCATATGATCCTCCACCTCCGCAGCATGAGAGGCCGGAACACACCTGTCAATCTTCGCCCCTGTCATCGTCTTGACACGCAACTGCAATGCGACTGCAATCAAGTCCGGGTTGGGTGACCCTCTACAGTTTGATGAGTCCTTTGAAAGGGGAGCGAACCATGCCTGCCAACAATTTCAATTTCACACAGCATCCGATCACGCGCCGTTCGCTTCTGGCGGGCGCGGCGGCGACAAGCGCGCTGATCGCGCTGCACCCCTTCTCCGTGCGTGCCCAGGCCAACCAGGCCCATCTGCGCATCATGGAGACCACCGACATCCATGTCGCCGTCATGCCGTACGACTATTACGCGGACAAGCCGAACGACACGATGGGCCTCGCCCGCACCGCCACGATCATCGACGGCTTCCGCAAGGAAGCGACCAACACCATGCTGATCGACAATGGCGACTTCCTGCAGGGTAACCCGATGGGCGACTGGATCGCCTATGAGCGCGGCATGGACGGCACCGAGGCCCACCCGGTCATCAAGGCGATGAACATCCTCGGTTACGACTGCGGCACGCTCGGCAACCACGAGTTCAACTACGGCCTGTCCTTCATGGACAAGGTGCTCGCCGGCGCCAACTTCCCGCTGGTCTGCGCCAACCTGATCAACGGTTCCGAACTCGCCGCCAACCCGCGCGACGACAAGCTCTATCTGAAGCCCTACGTGATCCTCGACCGCAAGGTGACGGACGGCGCCGGCCAGGAGCACGCGATCCGCGTCGGCCTTATCGGCTTCGTTCCGCCCCAGATCATGATCTGGGACTCCAAGCACCTGCAGGGCAACGTGATGACCCGCGACATCGTCGAGACGGCCGCCGCCTGGGTGCCGCAGATGAAGGAAGACGGCGCCGATATCGTCGTCGCCCTGTCGCATTCCGGCATCGACGGCAACAAGTCGGACCTGATGGAAAACGCCTCGCTGTTCCTCGCCGGCGTCGAAGGCATCGACGCCGTTTTCACCGGTCACCAGCACCTCGTCTTCCCGGGCAACAGTTTCGAGGGCGTCGCCGGCGCCGACATCGAGAAGGGCACGCTGATGGGCAAGCCCGCCGTCATGGCCGGCTTCTGGGGCTCGCATATGGGCCTGATCGACCTGATGGTCGAGAAGTCCGGCAACACCTGGAAGGTGATCGACTCCACCGTCGAGACTCGGCCGATCTCCGAACGCGTCGACGGCAAGGTCAACGCGCTGGTCGAATCGAGCGCCGACGTCGAGGCCTCCGTCAATGGCGAGCACGAAAGCACGCTCGCTTATGTCCGCACGCCGGTCGGCGAGACCTCGGCCCCGCTCTACTCCTACTTCGCCCTCGTCGCCGACGATCCGTCCGTGCAGATCGTCAGCCAGGCGCAGATCTGGTATGTCTCCGACCTGCTCAAGAGCGGCCAGTACGGCGATCTGCCGATCCTCTCGGCGGCGGCCCCGTTCAAGGCCGGCGGCCGCGGCGGTCCGGATTACTACACCGACGTTCCGGCCGGCTCGGTCGCCATCAAGAACGTCGCCGACCTCTACCTCTACCCCAACACGGTGCGCGCCATGGTCATCACCGGCGCGGACGTGAAGGAGTGGCTGGAAATGTCGGCGGGCATCTTCAACAAGGTCGATCCGGGATCCTCCGACCAGCCGTTGATCGCCGACGACTTTCCGTCCTACAATTTCGACGTGATCGATGGCGTGACCTACGAGATCGACCTCTCGCAGCCGCGCAAATACACGGCCAAGGGCGAGATCGAGAACGCCGACTCCAGCCGCATCACGAACCTGCAGTTCAATGGCGCGCCGATCGACCCGGCGCAGAAATTCGTCATCGCCACCAACAACTATCGCGCTGGCGGCGGCGGCAACTTCCCCGGCGTGACGGCGGACAAGATCATCCTCACGGCGCCCGACACCAACCGCGACGTGATCGTGCGCTATATCCACGACCAGGGCACGATCAATCCGTCGGCGGACGCCAACTGGAAGTTCGCGGCCATGGCGGGCACCACGGCCATGTTCGAAACCGGACCGAAGGCCGCCGAATTCATCGGTGACGTGAAGTCAGTCAAGATCGAGGCCGCCGGCGAAGGCGAGAACGGCTTCGCGAAATACCGCATCTCGCTCTAGGCGCGTTTTGCCCTGACCCTGCCGCCGCCCGTCGGGCGGCGGTATTCTTTTGGAGCCGCCGGATGGACATCCCCAAATATGCCAAGGCGGAAGCCGAACGACGTTTCATCGTCACCGACATGCCGCCGGACCTGCTGCGGCTGGCACGCTGCACGCTGATCGAGGACCTCTATCTGGATGGCGGACGGTTGCGGCTACGCAAGTCGATCGATCCCCTGTCGGGCGTCACGGAATACAAGCTCGGCAAGAAATACCCCTCGCCCGACCCGGATC
>JBAQHA010000482.1:0-13330 GCA_049288075.1 Oricola sp. | reverse complement strand
CCGTCGACCGACACGATCAGGACGTTGCCTTCCATGCCGACGGACTTCAGCGCCTCGTAGGCGCCGGCGGCGGCCGGCTCGTTGATCGTGTAGACGACGTTGATGCCCGGATCCTTCTGCAGGCAGTTCTCCATCGCCTTGCGGCCGCCTTCCTCGTTGCCGTTGGTGATGTCGTGGCAGACGTTGCGGGGGTCGGACTCGTCGCCGATCTTGTTGACGTCGGCGACATCTATGCCGAAGCCCTTCATGAAGCCCTGGTCGCGCAGGACGTCGACGGTCGGCTGCGACGGGGTCAGGTCGAGATAGGCGATCCTGGCGTTGGCGGCGTCGCCGCCGAGCGTCGCGGCGGCCCACTGGCCGATCAGTTCGCCGGCCTTGAAGTTGTCGGTGGCGAAGGTTGCGTCGGCGGCGTCGGTCGGCTCCAGCGGCGTGTCGAGGGCGATCACCAGCAGGCCGGCGTCCCGCGCCTTCTTGACGGAATCGACGATGGCCTTGGTATCGGACGGCGTCAGCAGGATGCCCTTCGCGCCGTCGGCGATGCAGGACTCGATGGCCGCGACCTGGCTTTCATTGTCGCCGTCGACCTTGCCGGCATAGGACTTCAGCGTCACGCCGAGTTCGGCCGCCTTGGCTTCGGCGCCTTCCTTCATCTTCACGAAGAACGGATTGGTGTCTGTCTTGGTGATCAGGCATGCGCCAACGCCCTCCGCCTTGGCGGGTGCGGCGAAAGCGACGCCGAGCGCGAGCGCGGCGACTGTGGATGCGATAAGGGGCTTTTTCACGATATTCCTCCCAGGTTTGATGTTTCCGGCCCTCGCAGGGGCCGGATCGAGGTCGGGCGGAGGGCGATTGATGCCACGCCCGTGGCCGAACCTCCTTTTAGGGAACATCAACGCCGGTAGCGTGTCAATAACTAATTCACTCTTATTTAATTATTGACAGAACCGGATCGCGATGCACATTCTTTTGCCCGGAGGAGTACACGCGTGGCATCGAATCCGGTTATCTCATTGCCGCTGTATCGAGACGGGGAGGCTGCGGCATGGTCCAGGCAGACGCGCGCGACGTTCCCGTGACGGAACCGGCCGCCGCGCAGATGCGCGGCACGAACCAGAGCGGAATGCGCGCCTATAACGAGAAGCTGATCCTGGCGCTTCTGCGCCGGCACGGCTCACTGGCGAAATCCGACCTGACGCGTCTGACCGGGCTTTCCGCGCAGACCTCCTCTGTGATCATGCGGAGCCTGGAAAAGGACCGGCTCGTCATTCGCGGCGAACCGGTGCGCGGCCGCATTGGCCAGCCGTCGGTGCCGCTGTCGCTGAACCCGCAAGGGGCCTGCTTTCTCGGCCTGAAGATCGGGCGTCGCAGCGCCGAGGTCGTGTTGATCGACTTCCTCGGCAAATCGTTGCAGCACCGGCAACTGACCTATCCCTATCCCGTTCCCGACGCGATCCTCCGGTTCGCCAACGAGGGTATATCGCAAATCCTGTCTGGCCTGGGCGAAGCTGACCGCAAGCTCGTCGCGGGACTCGGCGTCGCGATGCCGTTCGAATTGTGGAACTGGGCCGATATCGTTGGCGCGCCGCGGAGCGAAATGGACGCCTGGCGCAGTTTCGACATCCGCGCGGAACTTGCCTCCAGCCATCCGTTTCCCGTCTATGTCGAGAACGACGCGACCTCGGCCTGCGGCGCGGAACTCGTGTTCGGCAAGCGGCAGGCGAATTCGGAGTTCCTGTATTTCTACATCGGCACCTTCATCGGCGGCGGCGTGGTTCTCAACGGCAGCCTGTTTACCGGCCGAACCGGCAATGCGGGCGCGCTCGGATCGATCCTTGTCACCGACCGGAACGGCCGGCCGCGCCAGCTGATCGATCTTGCCTCGCTGCACACGCTGGACAAGCGGGTCACCGAGGCGGGAGGGAACTCCGCGCCGATCTGGCTGTCGTCAACCGACTGGGGTGACCTCGGCGGCGCGCTCGACGACTGGCTGGACGCGAGCGCTCCGCCGCTGGCGCAGGCCATCATCTCGGCGTCGGCGGTGATCGAGTTCGAACTCGCCGTGGTCGACGGCTGGATGCCGGTCCATGTGCGCGCGCGGCTGGTCGAAAAGGTGCGCGCCGCGCTCGGGACTTTCGATGCGGAAGGCATCCGGATTCCGGTCGTGGAGGAAGGCGTCGTCGGCGCGGCCGCACGGGCGATCGGCGCGGCCAGCCTGCCGCTCTTCGACAAGTTCATGGTCGATCAGAACACGCTTATGCGAGGCGCCCGCGATGCTGATCGGTATTGATCCCATCCTCGGGCCGGACCTGCTGGGTACGCTGCGCGCGATGGGGCATGGCGACGAAATCGCAATCGTCGACGGAAACTATCCGGCGCTGGAACATGCCCGCCGGCTCGTCCGCGCCGACGGACACGGCATCGTGCCGGTCATCGACGCGATTCTCTCGGTGATGCCGGTGGACGACTTCGTCGACGCGGCGATCTTCCGGTCCTGCGTCGGGCAGGAACCGGAAAGGCTCGATTCCGTGCACGAGGAAATGCTCGCTGTCTGCGCCCGCCGCGCGCCGGACTTTGCGGTCATCCCGCTGGTCGGCAAGGCTTTCTACGACCGGGTGCGGGCGGCGCATGCGATCGTCGCCACCAGCGAGCCGCGCCTCTACGGCAACATGATCATCCGCAAGGGCGTGATCTATCCGCGCGGGTGATCGCCGACACAGGAAAATCTCCCCCTCTGGCGATTGACTTGCCGCGACCGGCGTTGCTTTTGTGCGGCTGCAGACATGCGGCCTTCGCCGCCAAAGAGAACACGAAAGGGATCATCATGGGCGATGTCACGGCACCGGAACTCGGCTCGTTCGACTGGGAAGACCCGTTCCGGCTGGAAAACCAGCTTTCCGACGAGGAGCGGCTGATCCGTGACGCTGCCCGCGCCTATGCCCAGGAAAAGCTCCAGCCGCGCATCATTGCCGCCTATCGCGAGGAAAAGGTCGATCCTTCGGTCTTTGCCGAGATGGGCGAAATGGGCCTGCTCGGCATCACCGTGCCCGAAACCTATGGCGGCGCCGGCGCGAGCTACGTGTCCTATGGGCTCGTCGCGCGCGAAATCGAGCGCGTCGACTCCGGTTACCGTTCGATGATGAGCGTGCAGTCCTCGCTTGTGATGTATCCGATCCATGCCTACGGCTCGGAGGAACAGCGGATGAAATACCTGCCGAAGCTCGCCTCCGGCGAATATATCGGCTGCTTCGGCCTGACCGAGCCCGATGCGGGTTCCGATCCGGGCGGCATGAAGACGAAAGCCGAGAAGACATCCGGCGGCTACAAGCTGACCGGCACCAAGATGTGGATATCGAACGCGCCGATCGCGGACGTCTTCGTCGTCTGGGCGAAGTCGGACGCCCATGGCGGCAAGATTCGCGGCTTCGTTCTCGAAAAGGGAATGAAGGGCCTTTCGGCGCCGAAGATCGCCGGCAAGCTCTCGCTTCGCGCTTCGGTCACCGGAGAGATCGTCATGGAAGGCGTCGAGGTCGGCGAGGACGCGCTGCTGCCGAATGTCGAAGGGCTGAAGGGCCCGTTCGGTTGTCTCAACCGGGCGCGCTACGGCATTGCCTGGGGCGCGATGGGGGCGGCCGAGTTCTGCTGGCAGGCGGCGCGCGAATACGGCCTCAACCGCAAGCAGTTCAACAAGCCCTTGGCGCAGACGCAATTGTTCCAGAAGAAGCTCGCCGACATGCAGACCGAGATCACGCTCGGGCTGCAGGCCGCGTTGCGCGTCGGCCGGCTGATGGACGAGGCGAATGCCGCGCCCGAGATGATCTCGATGATCAAGCGCAACAATTGCGGCAAGGCGCTCGATATCGCGCGCCAGGCGCGCGACATGCACGGCGGCAACGGCATCGCGGAGGATTTCCAGGTGTTCCGTCACATGTGCAATCTCGAAACGGTCAACACCTACGAGGGCACGCATGACGTCCACGCGCTGATCCTCGGCCGCGCCCAGACCGGATTGCAGGCGTTCTTCTGAGATGTCGGCGGACCGGGCAGAACACGTCCACCGGCGGTTCCTCGAACGGGTCGCCGCCGGCGATTTTCCGCAGACCGAGCCGCCGCACGACCTGCCGCTGGAGCGCGACCGGGCCGTCGGCGTCTTCCGCTCGCAATGCACGTCCCGCCATCTCGACCGGATGGGCCGGCTCATGCAGAAGGCGGGGCAGGGCTACTACACGATCGGCTCGTCCGGCCACGAGGGCATGGCCGCCGTCGCGGCCGCGCTTCGTCCGACCGACATGGCCTTCCTGCATTACCGCGACGGCGCGTTCCAGGTCGAACGCGCAAGCCAGGTGGAGGGCCAGACCGTCATCCGCGACATGCTCCTGAGCTTCGCCTGCTCGACGGAAGACCCGATCTCCGGCGGGCGGCACAAGGTGCTGGGATCGAAGGCGCTGACGATCCCGCCGCAGACCTCGACCATCGCCTCGCACCTGCCGAAGGCCGTCGGCGCGGCCTATTCGATCGGCCTGGCAAAGCGGATGCGGCCCGAACATGCGAGCCTGCCGCAAGACGCCATCGCGATGTGTTCCTTCGGCGACGCGTCGGCCAATCATTCGACGGCGCAGGGCGCGTTCAACACCGCCTGCTGGACCGCTTTTCAGTCCGTGCCGCTGCCGCTGATGTTCGTCTGCGAGGACAATGGCATCGGCATCTCGGTGCGGACGCCGACCGGCTGGATCGAGGCGAATTTTTCCAACCGGGCGGGGCTCGCTTATTTTACCTGCAACGGGCTCGACATCTTCGACACCTACGCCACCGCGCTGGAAGCAGCGGAATTCGCGCGCAGGAACCGCCAGCCGGTTTTCCTGCACGTGAAGACGGTGCGTCTCTGGGGCCATGCCGGATCGGACGTCGAGGCGGCCTACCGGACGAAGGCCGAGATCGAGCATTCGGAGGAGAACGACCCGCTGCTGCATGGCGCCGGTCTGCTGGTTCAGGCGGGGTACCTGAAGCCGGAGGAGGCGGTCTCGATCTATCGCGAGGTCGAGAAGGAATGCGAAGCGGAGATGGAATATGCGATCTCCCGGCCGCGCCTGAAGACGGCGGGCGAGGTCGTCGCCAGCCTGGTCCCGCCGAAGCGCGCCAACGCGCCCACCAACGGCGCGTCGGAGGATGAACGCGCGCAGGCCTTCGGCTCGGACGTCAAGCAGTTCGAGCAGCCGCAGCCGATGGCGAAGCTGATCAACTGGGCGCTGACCGACCTGATGCTGGAGCATCGCGAGATCGTGCTCGCCGGCGAGGATGTCGGCGTGAAGGGCGGCGTCTACGGCGTCACCCAGAAGCTCCATGAACGCTTCGGCCGCCACCGCGTCATCGACACGCTGCTCGACGAGCAGTCGATCCTCGGGCTCGCCATCGGCATGGCGCATAACGGTTTCGTGCCGATCCCGGAGATCCAGTTCCTCGCCTATCTGCACAATGCCGAGGACCAGTTGCGCGGCGAGGCGGCGACACTGCCGTTCTTCTCCAACGGGCAATACGCCAACCCGATGGTCGTGCGCATAGCCGGCCTCGGCTACCAGAAGGGTTTCGGCGGCCATTTCCACAACGACAATTCGCTCGCGGTGCTGCGCGACATTCCCGGCATCGTGGTCGCCTGTCCGTCGAACGGCGAGGACGCGGCGATGATGCTGCGCGAATGCGTGCGGCTGGCCCGCGAGGAGAACCGCGTCTGCGTCTTCGTCGAGCCGATCGCGCTCTATCCGATGCGCGACCTGCATGACGAGAAGGACGGGCTGTGGATGCGCCATTATCCCGCGCCGGACCGGCGCGTCGGTCTCGGCGAGATCGGCGTTCACGGCCACGGCGACCATCTGGCGATCCTGACCTACGGCAATGGCTGTTATCTCGCTCACCAGGCGGTGGAGAAACTGATCGAGGAACACGGCATCGAGGCCCGCATCGTCGACATGCGCTGGCTCGCGCCGTTACCGGAACAAGCGATCCTCAATGCTGTTTCGGATTGCCGGCATGTGCTGATCGTCGATGAGTGCCGCAGGACCGGCAGCCAGTCGGAGGCGCTGATGGCGCTGTTGGCGGAAAACGGCGTGAAATCCTTCGCCCGGGTGACGGCCGAGGACTGCTTCATCGCCACCGGCCCCGCCTATGCCGCGACGCTGCCGTCGGCGGCGGGTATCGTCGAGGCGGCCGTGAGATTGGCGAAATAGGCCTAGGATGCCAGCAGTATCCTGTGGTTTTCGAGCCTGAGCCTGCGGGCGAGGGCTTCGAGGTTCGCCGGTTTGAAGAAATAATATCCCTGGGCGATCCGGATGCCGGCCTGCTCCAGGCAGGCGAGATCGCGTTCCTCCTCGATGCCTTCGGCGATGACTCCGACGCCGAGCGTGTCGGCAATGTCGACTGTCGTCTGCAGGAACTTGCGCGACACCGCGTCGCCGTGGGCGGCGGCGTGAATGATCGACTTGTCGATCTTGACCTCGCTGAACGCGCCTTCGCGCAGCAACTCGAAATTGGATGCGCCGGTGCCGAAATCGTCGAGCGATACGTCGAAACCGGCCATGCCGAGCCGGGCGATAACCTCCAGCAGCCGCGTCGGGTCCACGGGAAGCTGCGCCTCCGTCAGCTCGATCGTGATCAACCCGGGGTCGACGTCATGGCGCTCGACGGCCGCGCAGAGAATCGCGCGCAGCCCGTCGACCTCGAGGACGCGCGCGTCGACGTTGAAGGAGACTTTACTGTTCCAGCCCGTCTGGCCCTGCAGCGTCTTTATGTCCGCGCACAGGATGTCGAACAGGGTTTCCGTCAGTTCCAACCTCCTTTCGACGCTGGAATATTCCTTGAGCAGCGGATCGGGACCGAGGACCAGTCCGTCATTCGTGCCGCATCGCAGCAGCGCCTCGGCGCCGACCACAGAGCGGTCGCGGATGTCAATCTGCGGCTGATAGTGCAGGATCGGCTGGAGGCGGGACGGTTCGGCCTCATGGTGCGCTCGGAAGTCGCGGCGGCTTGAAAGGGTTCCGGCCTTCATGCGCTCGAGCGCCGCGCGCAAGTCGGCGATCTGCATCGGCTTGCTCAGCGCGCCGAAAATCTTCAGGCCGTGCTTGCCGGCGATGTGGCTCGCCGATGTCAGGATCGCCTGCTTCTCGCCGCTGACCAGCACGATACCGCCGGCGAAACGCAGTTCGGACAGCGTGCGCAGGAACGACAGGCCGTCGATGTCCGGCATGTTCAGATCGAGCAGGATGAGATCGTAGGGCGGATCGGCGCGCGCGACGGCCTCGATCGCCTGGGCGCCGTCGGATCGCGTGTCGATGTCGGTGACGTCGAGCGACCGCAGGACGCCTTCAGCGACGGCGCGGTAGATCGGATCGTCATCGAGAATGAGAGTGCGCAATTCGCCCGCCCGGTTTTTCCGCTCATCATAGATCGCAAGAGCGAACAAATGCTTACACCGATGACGTTGCGTGATGTTAACCAGTTTGGGATAGCGCTGGGGCGAGTACCAGTTCGCGACAGCACCGATGCAGCAGCCCAATCGATTCAGCACGCTCCGCTTTCGGCTTTCGGCCGCCGTTTCGGCGATCACGCTCGTCTCCATCCTGCTGCTCGCCGCGCTGTCCGTGTGGAGGGATTTCGACAAGACGGTTGCAGCGGAAAGCGAAAGGCTGACCAGCATCGCGACGGCCTATGCCGCGGCCGCGGCCGACGGCACGGTGGCGCAGGACAGGCAGGCGCTGCTGGAAGTCCTGCGCGGCATCGGCGCATTGCCGGACATCCTCTATGCGGGCGTGTTCGACAGTGACGGCATGGCGATCGCGCAGATTGGCGGCTCGGTCGCTCTGGCCGGGCAGGACGGCGTTCTGTCGGAGCAATCGGCGTTCGACATTCTCGGCGCGTCGGCGCTGACCGTCCATGCGCCGATCCACCTGAACGGCCAGGATGTCGGCGCGATCGAATTGCAGGCCGACATCGCCGCGATCCGCCGCCACTATTTCCAGGGTCTGGTGCAGCTTGTCGCCATCGGGCTTGTCGCCCTCGCATTCACCGCGCTCAGCGCCAACTGGCTGATCGCCCGGATGACGAAACCCTTGAGCGCGCTCACCCGCGACCTGGTGGCGATGGGCAACGAGCCGGACCTGTCGCACCGTTTCCGGCATGACCGGCGCGACGAGGTGGGCGTCTTCGCGAAGGCCTTCAACGACGCGTTCGCGCGCATCGAGGAACGCGACCTCGCGATCCGCCGCCACCGCGACACGCTCGAAGAAACCGTCGCCACGCGGACGGCCGAACTGCGCGAGGCGGTCATCGAGGCGGAACGGGCCAATGCCGCAAAATCGGACTTCCTTGCCACGATGAGCCACGAAATCCGCACGCCGATGAACGGAATGCTGGTGATGTCCGAATTGCTCGCCGCGTCGCCGCTGGCGGCCAGGCAGCGCCGCCAGGCGCAGGTCATCTCGCGATCCGGCCACGCCTTGCTCAACATCATCAACGACATTCTCGACATGTCGAAGATCGAGGCGGGCCGCCTCGAGCTCGAACGGGTGCCGTTCGCCATCGACACGCTGGTCGGCGACACGGTCAGCCTGTTCTCGGCTCGCGCCCACGAGCGCGGCCTGAGCCTCGGCGTGCATGTGGCGCGCGACGTGGCGCGCGGCTTCATCGGCGACCCGACGCGGCTCAACCAGGTGATCGGCAACCTGACCAACAACGCGCTGAAATTCACCGAGAAGGGTGGCGTGACGATCCGCGTCGCATGCGCGGGCGAGACGCCCGACGGCGACAGCCAGACGATCCGCATCACGGTCGAGGACACCGGCATCGGCATCTCCGAGGACAAGCTGGCGACGATTTTCGAGGCGTTCTCGCAGGCCGACCAGTCGATCACCCGCACCTATGGCGGCACGGGGCTCGGCCTTTCGATCTCGCGCAAGCTGGTTGCCGCCATGGGCGGCAGGATCAGCGTCGAGAGTACGCCGGGGGAAGGCTCGCGGTTCTTCGTCGACCTGACCCTGCCGGTCGACGAGAAGGCCGCATTTCCGCCTGTCGCCGATATGTCCGGGCATCGCCTGATACTTCTCGACAGCGATCCGGTGACGCGCGCGGCGATCGTGGCGGGGCTGGCGGATTACGGGCTCGCGGTCTGCGGCGCGGGCGAGGAAATGCGCGCCGACGTGATCGTCGGTCGGCCGGACGAGACGCGCGCTTTCCTCGATGCGCGCCGTGAGGATATGGCCGGCGTTCCCATCCTGCTGATGCGTTCCTACGGGCTCGACGAGGATTCCGCGGAGATCGCCGCGCAGGCGGATGGCGAACTGCCCTTGCCACCCATGCGCGCCGATATCGAAAAACTGGTCAGCGCGATCGCCGACGGCAACTTCCTCGTCTTCGACGCCCGGCGCGGCGAAGAGGAAACGGCGCACGAGACAGCCGATTTCCACGGTATTTCGGTGCTGGCGGTCGACGACAACGCGGTCAACCGCGAGGTGCTGAACGAGGCGCTGGCGGCAATCGGCGTCAATGCGGTGTTCGCGTCCGGCGGTCAGAAGGCGGTCGAGGCCTTCGCCGCCCAGAATTTCGACGTGGTCTTCATGGATTGTTCGATGCCCGGCATGGACGGCTACCAGGCGACGGCCGAAATCCGCCGCATCGAGGGGGCCGAGGCGCGCCCGTCCGCGCGCGTCGTTGCCCTGACCGCGCACGTGACCGGACCGGAGGCCGAGCGCTGGCGCAGCGCCGGGATGGACGATTATGTCGCCAAGCCGTTCACCATCGAGCAGCTCTACCGGCAATTGTCCGAGGTGGCGGAGCCGCACCGCGAACCGGGCGCGACGCATTTTCCCGGCCCCGGTGGAACCGATGAGGGTAACGGCCTGTTGTCGCCCGTGACACTGGAAATGTTCGATACGGTATCGGCTCTCAATGGCATCGACTTGAAACACAAGGTCTTCTCATTGTTCATCGACAACGCGCCGGGCGCCGTCGGCGACATCGTCGGCGCGGTGCGGGACGGTGCGGCCACGCAGGAGATCGCCAATCTGGTGCATGCGCTGAAATCGATGTGCAGCAGCGCGGGCGCGGCCGCCGCGACCACGGAATGCGAAGACATCGAGAGCGCCGCGAAGCAGGGAGCCCGTCCGAGCGCGGCGGACGTCGCGCATCTGCATGACATGGTCGACCGGACCGTGGTCGCGATGTTCGAGCATCTGTCGCTTTCGGCAGCGGCCGGAAAGACCCGGCGCGCGGCGTCGTGACGCCGCGTCCTCGCCGCCTCACGCCACACCATTGTCTTTGACCACGCAAGCTGGCAAGGAGGGCGCGAGGACCTGAATGGAACAGTCGACTGCGAAATCCGCGCCCAAACGGAGGCGACGCCGAAAGGAAGCGCGGCCGGCCGAACTGATCGAGGCCGGACTGCTGGAGTTCGCCGACAAGGGTTTCGCCGCCACCCGGCTGGAAGACGTCGCCGCGCGGGCCGGCGTGGTCAAGGGCACGATCTATCTCTATTTCGACAATAAGGAAGCGCTGTTTCGCGAGGCGATCCTGTCGCGCATCGCGCCTGCGATCGCCGACGTGCAGGGCCTCATCGAAACCTTTCCCGGTGATACGGAAAGCCTGCTGCGGCTGATATTCAGGATATTGTACCAGAAGCTGGTCGCGGGCGATGTCCGCATCATCCTGCGGATCATGATCGCCGAGGGGCCGCGCTTTCCCGAAATCCTCGAATTCTATCACGCCAACACGATCGCGATCGCCAAGCGGGTGCTGACGACGATCCTCAAGCGCGGCATCGATCGAGGCGAGTTCCGCCCGGACCTCCCCGTCGACCAGCCGATCATCGTCGTGGCGCCGGCGATCGTCGCCGCGATTTGGCGCATGACATTCGATCCCTACGATCCGCTCGACATTGACGCCTATGCCGATGCGCATGCGGACATCATCCTCAAGGGCCTGCTGACAAGGCAATGACGATCATCCGCATCCGGTCCGATCAATCCCGCCGCGCCTGTGCGGCTTCCATGAAGGTCTAGAATATGAAACTTGCGACGCTGAAGAACGGAACCCGCGACGGACGCCTCGTGGTCGTATCGAAAGATCTGACGCGTTTCTCCGATGTCGGCCATATCGCGACGACGCTGCAAGCGGCGCTGGACGACTGGCATGTGGCGTCGCCGCGGCTCTATCGCGTCGCCGCGGGCATCGAGACCGGGGCGCAGCCGACCGAACGGTTCCACGAGCACGACGCCATGTCGCCGCTGCCGCGCGCCTACCAGTGGGCGGACGGATCGGCCTATGTGAACCATGTCGAACTGGTACGGAAGGCGCGCAACGCGGAGATGCCGGCTTCATTCTGGACCGATCCGCTGATGTACCAGGGCGGTTCGGACAGTTTCATCGGGCCGCGCGATCCGATCCTGATGGCGGAGGAGGCCTGGGGCATCGATTTCGAGGGCGAAGTGGCGGTCATCGTCGACGACGTCCCGATGGGCGCCAGCGCCGAACAGGCGCGAGACGCGATCCGCCTCGTCATGCTGGTCAACGATGTCAGCTTGCGCGGACTCATTCCGGGCGAACTTTCCAAGGGGTTCGGCTTCTTCCAGTCGAAGCCGTCCTCGGCCTTCTCGCCGGTCGCTGTCACGCCGGACGAACTGGGCGACGCCTGGACGGGCGGCAAGCTGAAGCTGCCGCTGATCGTCGACTACAACGGCGAGCCGTTCGGCCGGGCGAATGCCGGCGTCGACATGACGTTCGATTTCGGCCAGTTGATCGCCCATGCGGCGAAGACCCGGCCGCTCGGCGCCGGGGCGATCATCGGCTCGGGAACGGTGTCGAACAAGCTCGATGGCGGGCCGGGCAAACCGGTCGGCGAGGGTGGCGCGGGTTATTCCTGCATCGCCGAGATACGCACGATCGAGACGATCCGCGATGGCAGTGTCTCAACGCCGTTCATGAAATTCGGCGACACGGTGCGCATCGAGATGAAGGATGCGCACGGGCATTCGATCTTCGGCGCGATCGAACAGAAAATCGAGAAATACGTCATCTGACGTCTGGCTTTGCGCCGCAACGCAACAAAACAGGGACTTGGACGCGTTCTCCGTTTCCGTCAAACGGCGAACGGGTCTAGGCTTGCGCCGAGGCGGAAACGCGGAGAGGCGCCATGCCACGGAAAATCGATCTCGCCACCGACCGTCTCGGTCGCAACGCCGACGCCTTCTACCAGGCCCTGCTGGACGCTCACGACGGCCTCACGCTCGAGCAGTCGCTGCGCATGGACGCGCGGCTGATCCTGATCCTCGCCAATCAGATCGGCGACATCGACGTGTTGAACGTCCCTCTCGCCGAGGCGCGCTGAAACGCCCGGTGAACCCTTCAATCGATTGTACGCAAATGCTGTCATAATGATGCTTTGTTATGCAGTTTTTGGAATAGGTTAATTCTTGTGCATTTCACTCTACGCGCTGCCTCATTACCGTGCATCGACGGTGCAGTGGCGCGGGTTCGCAGGCTGAATCGATAAAGTGACGTAACTATTTGAAACTCATTAGCTAAAGCACCCAGCTCAGACCCCTTCCGGGGGTTGGCACGGCGATTGCTGGTTACCTCCCGTCATCAACTGTCAGGAGCTTTCCATGAATTTCCTACGCAAAACCGCGACTGGTGTCTTTGCTAGCGCAATCCTCGCCGCATCCGCGCTCATCCCGAGCGCGCAGGCTGAGGAAGACACCATTAAGGTCGGTATTCTCCATTCGCTGTCGGGAACGATGGCGATCTCCGAAACCACGTTGAAAGACGTGATGCTGATGCTCATCGACGAGCAGAACGCGAAGGGCGGGCTTCTCGGCAAGAAACTCGAGGCCGTCGTCGTCGACCCGGCCTCCGACTGGCCGCTGTTTGCCGAAAAGGCGCGCGAGCTGATCACCACGGACAAGGTCTCCGCCGTGTTCGGCTGCTGGACTTCGGTGTCGCGCAAGTCGGTCCTGCCGGTCTTCGAGGAACTGGACTCGATCCTGTTCTACCCCGTGCAGTACGAGGGTGAGGAAAGCCAGCGCAACGTCTTCTACACGGGCGCCGCCCCGAACCAGCAGGCGATTCCCGCCGTCGACTACCTGATGCAGGAAGAAGGCGTCGAGCGCTGGGTTCTCGCCGGCACCGACTACGTCTATCCGCGCACGACCAACAAGATCCTCGAAGCCTATCTGAAGGCGAAGGGCGTCAAGGCCGAGGACATCATGATCAACTACACCCCCTTCGGGCACTCGGACTGGCAGTCCATCGTCTCTGACATCAAGAAATTCGGCTCGGCCGGCAAGAAGACGGC
>JBAQHA010000481.1:0-4962 GCA_049288075.1 Oricola sp. | reverse complement strand
GGCTGGTGTCCCGAAATCCGTCAAAACGGTAAGCGACTCTGAAACCTTGTTTTTTCGAGACTTCCGTCCCTCGAAAAAATCGCTGTGAATTTTTATTAAAAGGCGCGCGAACGATTATTTGGCGGCCTTGTCGGCGAGTTTCTTCTCCAGATCCTCGATCCGCTTCAACAGCGCGTCGTTTTCTTCGCGCGCCTTGACCGCCATGTCCCGCACCGCATCGAACTCGTCGCGCTTCACGAGATCCATGCCCGCGAGAAACTTTTCGGCCTGGTGATGGAAAGCCGTTTCGACTTCGCGCCGCATGCCCTGCGCGGTTCCTGCCGCATCGGTCATAAGACGGGCGAAATCGTCGAGAAACTTGTTGGGGCCAGTTGTCATGGCGGCTGCTCCTGTGTTGAAGACATAGGTATTGCCGAGCCCGGCTCAATGCAAGGCGGCCAGTCCCTTCGCGATGCAAGCAGGATGAACATGGACTCCATCACTCTCGCCCAACTCGCCATCGCCTTTCCGAACATCGATCCGATCATCGTCCAGTTCGGGCCGGTCGCGATCCGCTGGTATTCGCTCGCCTATATCGTGGGCATCGTCCTCGGCTGGCGCTACGCCCGCCGCCTGGTGGCCAACGAAAGGCTGTGGGGCAGGCCTGCGCCGCTCACCGTCGCCGATCTGGACGACTTCCTGCTCTGGGCCACGATCGGCATCATCGTCGGCGGCCGTCTCGGCTACGTGCTGTTCTACGACCTTCCGCTTTATCTCCAGGACCCCACGGCGATCTTCGCCACATGGCGCGGCGGCATGTCCTTCCATGGCGGATTGATCGGCACGACCATCGCCATGTTCGCCTTCGCCTGGCGGCGGCGCATCCCGGTCTGGAGCCTGATCGACATCGTCTCGGCGGTGGTTCCGATCGGCCTGTTCTTCGGCCGCATCGCCAATTTCATCAATTCCGAACTCTGGGGCAAGCCGACGGACGTGCCGTGGGCCGTGGTCTTCCCGACCGGCGGCGACGTGCCGCGCCATCCGAGCCAGCTCTACGAGGCGGCGCTCGAAGGCTTGGTGCTGTTTCTCGTTCTGCGGCTCTGCACCCATCGCACGCTCAAGCTGCGCTCGCCGCGCTTCGTCACCGGCGTCTTTATCGCCGGCTACGGCGTTGCCCGCACGCTGGTCGAGTTCGTGCGCGAGCCGGACGTCCAGATCGGCTTCCTCTATGGCGGCTGGCTCACAATGGGCATGGTCCTGTCCGTGCCGATGATCGTGCTCGGCATCGGGCTCTCTCTGTCCGCCCGTCCCGTCCCGGCCAACGCGGCGCAAATCGGCGAATGAACGCCAGCCTAGGCGACCGGATCAGGCGGTTGATCGGGACCGCCGGGCCGATGCCCGTCTCGGACTACATGGCGATGTGCCTGTTCGATCCGCAGGGCGGGTATTACGCCACGCGCGAGCCCTTCGGCGCGCAGGGCGATTTCATCACCGCCCCCGAGATCAGCCAGATGTTCGGCGAACTCGTCGGCGCATGGCTCGTCCACGCATGGCGCCTGATGGACCGCCCGACACCTTTCGTTCTCGCCGAAATGGGCCCTGGCCGCGGCACGCTGACGCGCGACATCCTGCGCACGGCGCGTCTCGACCCGGCATTCCTTACCGCGGCGCAAGTCCATCTGATCGAAACCAGTCCGCGGCTCCGCGCGGTCCAGCGCGACATGCTCTCGCAGGCCGGCGTCGAAATCTCCTGGCACGACACGCTGGCCGCCCTGCCCGCTCTGCCGCTGCTCTTCGTCGCGAACGAACTGTTCGATGCCGTGCCCTTTCGTCAGCTCGAGAAGACCCCGCGCGGCTGGTGCGAGCGCCATGTCGGCCTCGACCCCTCGGGCGGGCTTTGCTTCCTCGCCGGACCGCCGCTGGCCGACACGGCGATCCTGCCGGACAATGCCCACGGCCAGCCGGAAGGCGCGATCTACGAATATGCGCCCGCCCGCGAGGCGATCGCGTCGGAACTGGGATTGCATCTCGCAAGGCATGGCGGCGCGGCCCTGCTGATCGACTACGGGCACGCGAAAACCGGTTTCGCCGACACGTTCCAGGCGGTTCGCGGGCACCGCCATGTCCCGGTTTTCGAGGAACCGGGAGCGGCGGACCTGACCAGCCACGTCGATTTCGAGGCCTTGCGGAACGCGGCGGTTGCGGCCGGCGCACATGCGCTCCCCGTGATGGCGCAGGGCGATTTCCTCTTGGCGCTCGGCCTCGCCGAAAGGGCCGCGGCCCTTGGTCGCGGCAAGGAGGAAGCCGCGCGGACGGCGATTGTCGAGGCGGCGCAACGTCTTGCCGGAACCGGCGAAGGCGGCATGGGAAACCTGTTCAAGGTCCTGTGCCTGACCGGTCGGCCTTTGGCATCGCCGCCGTTCGCATGATGCGAAGATTCGTCATGTTGACAGGACAGGGCCGCTGCAACAGGCTGCGCACCCGGCGGAGCATGCATTGTCTATGACCACAACCACACGGGCCGACTTGCGCCCGGTCCGATCCGGCATCCTCTCCGGGATTCCGAATGTCCGGCACGGTTTCTTTACCCGCGAGGGCGGGATCTCGTCCGGCATCTACCGGGGTCTCAATGTCGGGCTCGGCTCGGATGACGACCGCGCGGCGATTCGCGAAAACCGCGCCCGGGTTACCGCGTTTCTCGGCCAACCGGACGCCGCCCTTTCCACGCCGCACCAGATCCATTCGCCGGACGTGATAACGGTCGACAGCCCGCTCGACGAGGCGAACCGCCCGAAAGTGGACGCCATCGTCACGGCGACTCCGGGCGTGATCATCGGCGTTCTCACCGCCGATTGCGGCCCGATTCTCTTTGCCGACGAGGAAAGCGGCGTGGTCGCCGCGGCCCATGCCGGCTGGAAGGGCGCATTCACCGGCGTCATCGAGAACACGGTCGAGGCGATGGTCGCGGCCGGCGCGCGCCGCGCCGGCATCCGCGCCGTGCTCGGCCCGTCGATCGGACCCCGCGCCTACGAGGTCGGACCTGAATTCGAGGCCCGTTTCGTATCGGCCGACGCCGCCAATATGCGCTATTTCGAGCGCTCCCCGCGCGATGGCCATTTCCTGTTCGATCTGCCGGCCTATATCCTGTCGCGGCTTTCCGCCGCCGGCGTCGATGCGGATCACACGGGCCATTGCACCTATGAGGACGAGGACAGGTTCTTCTCCTACCGGCGAACGACGCATCGGGGCGAGCCGGATTACGGCCGCCAGATATCCGCGATAGTACTGAGTGACTGAAACGCCCACCCTTCGACTTGACGAGGAGACCCGCCATGGCCCTGCATTTTGACGCCAAGGAATTCGAGGATCGCAAAGCCCGTCTGCTGGCCGAGATGAAGACCGCGAAGCTCGACGCCATGCTCCTGTTCGCGCAGGAGAGCATGTACTGGCTGACCGGCTACGACACATTCGGCTTCTGCTTCTTCCAGTGCATGATCGTCGAGAGCACCGGCGAGACCGCTCTGCTCACACGCTCGGCCGACCTGCGCCAGGCCCGCCATACCTCCAACGTCGAGACCATCGTTGTGTGGGAAGACCGCGCCAACGCCAATCCGACCCGCGAACTGAAGGACCTTCTCACCGACCGCGACCTGCTCGGGAAACGCATCGGCATCGAATATGACACGCAGGGGTTGACCGCCTTCAACGGACGCCGCCTCGACGAGGCTCTCAGCACCTTCGCGACGTTGGAGGACTCCTCGCGGATCATTCCACGCCTGCGCTCCGTCAAGTCGGCCGCCGAGATCGCCTATGCCAAGCGGGCCGCCGAACTGGCCGACGACGCGCTCGACGCCGCCATTCCGCTGATCAAGGCCGGAACGGACGAAAGCCGCATCCTCGCCGCCATGCAATGCGCCGTCTTCGAGGGCGGCGGAGACTATGCCGGCAACGAGTTCATCATCGGATCGGGAGAGGATGCCTTGCTCTGCCGCTACAAGTCCGGCCGTCGCGTGCTTGGGCCCAACGACCAGCTCACGCTCGAATGGGCCGGTGCCTATCGGCGCTACCATGCCGCCATGATGCGCACCGTCCTGACCGGCAAGCCGAGCGATCGCCACGTCGGGCTTTACGAGGCGGCGAAGAAGGCGCTTCTGGCCTGCGAGGAGGTGATGACGCCGGGCAAGACGTTCGGCGATGTCTTCGACGCCCACGCCCAGGCCATGGCGGAAGCCGACCTGACGCGTCACCGCCTCAATGCCTGCGGTTATTCGCTGGGCGCCCATTTCACGCCGTGCTGGATGGACAGGCCGATGTTCATCGCCGGCAACGCGACGCCGATCGAGCCGAACATGACGCTTTTCGCGCACATGATCATCGCCGATTCCGATTCCGGCACCGCGATGACATTGGGCCAGACCTACCTGACGACCGAAGCCGCGCCGCAATGCCTGTCGCGCCATAGCCTTGATTTGATTGTGGGTTAGGTTAGAGAGTCGATGCGCTTCGCCTCGAAATGACAAGAATAAGAGGAAGTAGGTGCATGTGGGGATCTCTGGCGCGGTACGCTTCTATCGCCTGCCTCCTCATGGCCGTGGCGGCGTGCACCGGAACGGACAGCACGCTCGGGGTCGGACAAGACAAGGATCAGGACCAGGCCGCGGCTGCGGCGCAGTTCCCTGATATCCCCGGCGAAACCACCGTCCCCCCGCCGCCGTCCGCAACGCAGGAAATCGCCCGTGCCTATTTCGCCCCGGTCGTCGGGGCGCCGGTCGAGATGGTTGCCGCGCTGTCGAAGCGATTGGGCCCGGCGGGAGCAGCCAACGGCATCAGGCTCGTCCCGACCGGAACGCCCGACTTCACGCACGAGATCAAGGGCTACTTCTCTGCCTTTTCGGAAAACGGTTCGACGACGGTCGTCCATGTCTGGGACGTCGTCACGCCAAGTGGGCAGCGCGTTCATCGCATTCAGGGACAGGAAACGGT
>JBAQHA010000480.1:0-2385 GCA_049288075.1 Oricola sp. | reverse complement strand
TGCCGGGTTAGCCCTGGACGGCTACTTCCGGAAGCAGCCTGAAGGCCGGGAACAGGAAGGGATACGCGAAAGCGACGATCTCCGACACCAGCTCCCCGGTGAAGTATACGACCTGGATGGAATGGGCGGCATAAACGTGCCGCTGGTCATCGCACCGGTAGGCACCGAAGGCAAGTTGCCCGTTGCAGCGGCGGGGCAGCAGGCGCCAGCGGCCGCGCGCATCGCCCCGCAAGGGATACGATGAAAGGTGTTCCCTCACCGCCTCCCGCCCTTCGTACCAGGAGGAGGAGGGGGGCAGTTGCAGGACGACATCGTCGCTCAACCGTTCCATCAATCCCCCTACGTCACCGCTCTCCCAGGGAAACAGGTAGCGCATCAGTAGTTCACCCGCCTTGGCGTCGTGTGGCGGCTCCCTCGTTCCCAATTCTTCATCGTAAACCTGTTGCATGGATGCGCGGGCCTCCTCCAATGCGCTGCGCGTATCCACAACGCCAGCCCCCAAGACCTCGGCCAGCGCCCCCACCTCCCAGCCCATGACATCGCCCAGGATCAGGCAGAGGCGCTCCCGCGGGCGCAGCGACTGCAGCGCCGCGATGAAGGTCACCGATACGCTCTCCCTCTTGCCGTACCGCCCCCCACTACCCTGATCGGAACCGCTATAGAGGTCGTCGGGAAAAGGCTCGAGCCAGGAGTCACCCTCATGTTTCGGCAGGGGAGGCAGAAAGGGGTCTGAGGGCGTTCCCGCCGCGTGGGGCATGCTTCGCGCGGGTTGCTCCGCCAGTGCGTCGAGGCACAGCCGCGCGAGGACCTTGAAGAGCTCCATGCGCGTGGGCTCAGTTGCGGTGAGAGGCAGGGGCAGGCCGCCGGCCCTGAAGAACGCCGCTTCGACCAGGTCCTCGGCATCCTGGAACGAGCCGCACATGCGGTAGGTGAAGAGCCGCAGTTCGTCCCGGTATTCCTCTAATCTCTGCTGACCGCTATCTGCCATGGCAATACTTGTACTTCCTGCCGCTGCCGCATGGGCAGGGATCGTTGCGGCCGGCGGCCGCGAAGGCCTTGCGTTGGTCCGTTTCCTGCTCCCGCAATATGCCCATGATCTCGTCGGCGTAACGTCCGCTGCTCAAAAGGTCCGTCAAGGTGCGCATGAAGGGATCTATATGTCCCAGCCAGGCCTTATACCCTGCGCAAAGATAGTTCAACCCCGGCTCACCGTCGGTAGTTAGGGTAAAGCGGTTTTTGGGGCATTCGCCGCGGCAGGCGAAGAGAACGCTGCACTCTCGGCAGTAACGCGGCAGGCTGTCGCGCTTGTTTTCCCCGAAGCGCTGCAACGCTTCCGAGGCCACCAGTTCCCGCATGGGCGTCTCCATGATATTGCCGAGCAAGTAAGCGGGTTCCACGAAATGATCGCAGGTGTAGAGGTCGCCGTTGTGCTCCAGGGCCAGGGCGTTGCCGCAGGTCTCATCCGTGATGCACATGGCCGCCCCCACCCCCGCCCAGGACGCCGCCGCGGCCTCGAAATAGTTGACGAACATCTTGCCGACATCCCGGTGCACCCACTCGTCGAAGATGGCTATGAGGAAATCTCCCCACGCGGCCGGGTCCACGGAACGGTCGGTGACCTTGTCTCCCTCCTGCAGCAGGGTGGAGCCGTCAAAGTTGATGCGCTCCACGATGGGGATGAACTGGATCCACTCCACGCCCAGTACGTCTCGGAAATAGCGGTAGACCTCCAGGGGATGGCCCGCGTTGGCCGCGTTCACGGTACACAGCACGTTGAAGTCGACCTGGTGGCGCTGCATGAGGCGCGCCGCACGCTCCACCCGCTCGAAGGTGCCCCGCCCACCCTTGTCCCGCCGGTTGGCATCGTGGAGTTCGCGGGGTCCGTCCATCGATAGACCGATGAGGAAATGGTTGGCGCTCAGGAACTCGCACCAGGCGTCATCCAGCAGGATGCCGTTGGTCTGCATGGTGTATGCGATGCGCATGCCGGGGGGCGCATGACCGGCCGCCGCTTCCACGGTGCGGCGGAAGAAGTCCAGCCCCATGAGCGTGGGCTCGCCACCCTGCCAGGCCACGGTCACTTCGGGGACCTGCTGCGCCCGGATGTACTGGCTGATGTATTCCTCCATTACCTCGCCGCTCATGCGGAAATCGCTGCCGGGGTAGAGCCTCTCCTTCTCCAGGAAGAAGCAGTAGGCGCATTTCAGGTTGCATATCGCGCCGCTGGGTTTGGCCATGATGTGAAAGGCTGGTGGGGCTTTCCGAGACACCGTTCTCTTCCTCCTTGCCGCCGGGGATCATCCGTGCCCTAACATTATGGCATACTCGCAGTCGGCTCCGGACCTTGGCACACATGGGGTCTACCCCAGATCGTGTCTTTTATGT
>JBAQHA010000479.1:0-10250 GCA_049288075.1 Oricola sp. | reverse complement strand
GATGGAAGCCGGCGAGGGCGAAATCTATGCCAAGACCGGCGCTGACGGCGTCTTCGTCGCGTCCCTGCCGCAGGCGGGCCTCGGGATCGCGCTCAAATGCGATGACGGATCGGGACCGGCCGCAGAGATCATGCTGGCCGCGGCGTTGCTGCGCTTCCTCGGACCCGAAAATGCGGTAAATGCGCGGCTGGAGCACTTGGCTCGCAAGGTGATGAGGAACTGGAACGGGATCGAGGTCGGAGAAATGCGGCCGGTCTCACCCTGACGACGCCACATTGCCGGAGACGATCACGTTCGGCGGCGCTTCGGCCGGATTGGTCAGCACGTCGGACGCTACCGACTTGCCCCATTCATGCGCCTGGATGCCGGATTTGCGCGCCGAGATCAGGTTGTCGCGGATGAGCGCGCGGCCCGCGCCTTCCGCCGCCGAGACGCCGATGCCGAAGCGCGCATCGCGGATCGTATTCGCCGATATGACGACATCGCGCAGATAGGGTCCCCAGCCGACATTGATCCCGTAGAGCGGCGCGTCCGCGATGACGTTTCCGGTCACGGTTGCGTCGGCCTCGACGCCGATGCCGGTACCGAATCCCGGAAACTCCGCCTCGTAGGGGCCCGTCATATGCAGGTTGCGGATAATGTTGCCGGTGATCGTCGCACCGTGCCCGCCGCTGTCGAGATTGGTGGCGGAGATGCCGTTGGCGGCGCCGTCTATCGTGTTGTTGGCGATGACCGCGTCCTCGAAGGCGAATTCGGCATAAATGGCAGTCTCTCCGCTGTCGCGGCAGATATTGCCGATGACCTGCATTCGGCGCACGGAGTTGCCGCGAACGGCGGTGAACGCGCTTCCCGAAATAATGTTGTTGGCGGCGATCACGTCGTCGGTACGGAAGAAGTTGATCGCGTTCCCCCATTCGCCTGTCCCGCCATTGGCCGCGCCGGTGTTTTCGATGCGGTTGCCGGTTACGATGGAGCCATCGCGGCCGGAGCTCGAGCGGTGGATGACGACGCCGCCATTGCGGCAATCGCGGATCGTGTTTCCGGAAACCGACAGGCCGGCCCCGTCCATTGAGTAGATGGCGAACACGCCGGCGTCCGAGATCGTGTTTCCGCGCAATGCTCCGGAACAGCCTTCCATATGGACGGCGTTCCCTCCGGCGCCGCGCAACGTGCAGGTTTCGATGGATAAGCCGTCGACATTGCGCAGATCGATTAGCCCTTCGTCCTCACCCGCCGGCCGGCCGAGACCGTCGATCAGCAGGCCGCGCAACGTGATCGATTCGCTGCCAGCCGACTGCAGAAGCGGGCCGGAACCGGAATGGGCGAGTTGCGTTCGGCCGGGAACACCCTCCAGCAGCATGCCGGAGGGGAGGCGGATGCCGGAAAGGACATAGGTGCCGCCCGGCAGGAAGACCGCGTCGCCGGCAGTCGCTGCGGTATTCAGCATCGCCTGGAAAGCGGCCGACTGGTCCCCCGCAAGACCCGGCAGGACACCGTACTCCGCCGCGCTCTTCGTGCCGCGCAGGCTCGCATCCGAAAGCAGACGCGTTTGCGCCAGCGCCGCGCCGGGCGCGGCGGTAGACAGGGCGGACGCGCCAAGGCTGGATAGAAACTGGCGGCGATTCATCGACTCATTCCGTTCCTCGGATTGTCAGCAAACCGCAAGCCGCGCAAAAGAAAAAGCCCGGCCGAAGACCGGCCGGGCTTTTCGTGACGAAAACGGAAACGGATCAGACGAACTGGCTGAGGCCCGGAATGGAGGCGATGACCGTGTCGACAGGGCCGTCACCGGCCTTTTCCTTGGCGAAGGCGACCGTCTGCTTGGCGACGCCGGAGATTTCGCCCATGCCGAGGCCGAGTCCCATCAGGCCGGAACCGAGGCCCATGACGCCGCCACCGAACATGCCGCCGCCGGAGGCCGGCGCATTGGCGATCAGGTCCTCGGCGCCCGGAAGTCCGGCCATCATCTGGGCGATCTGGTCGGCCGGGCCTTCCTTCTGGAGGAAGCCCAGGATCATGCCGACGGCCTTCTGGGCCGTATCGGCGTCGATGCCCACGGAAGCGGTGATGCGGGAGATGAGTTCGTCCATGTCGTCCTCCGAATTTTGACGTTTACGTAATATGGAGAAAGCCATCCGCCGTAAAGCGCTTTTCTTTGCAGGGCGGCGCTTTTTTCGTGGCATTGCCGTGATCGTCAGCGGCTACTATACGCGGGAGAAGCGATGCAGCACGAAGAGGCCATCATGTGGGACGTGACCGACCGGATTTTTCTGGGCGCCAGCCGTAAGCCGGACGACAGCTTTCAGAGGCAGGAGTTCATGGCGCTGCGCTATGCCAACCGGCACGGACTGATCACCGGCGCGACCGGCACCGGCAAGACGGTGACTCTGCAGATACTCGCCGAGAGTTTCTCCAATGCCGGCGTTCCCGTCTTTTGCGCCGACGTGAAGGGCGATCTCTCCGGCATCGCCGCCAAGGGTGAGGCGAAGGATTTCCTCGTGAAACGCGCCGAACAGGTGAAGCTTGACCCTTACGAGTTCCAGGAATTCCCGGTCATATTCTGGGATCTGTTCGGCGAGAAGGGCCATCCGATTCGCGCCACCGTGTCCGAGATGGGACCGTTGCTGCTGTCGCGTCTGATGAACCTGACCGATGCGCAGGAAGGCGTACTCAACATTGCTTTCAAGATCGCCGACGACCATGGTCTTCTGCTGCTCGACCTGAAGGACCTGCGGGCGCTGCTGAACCATCTCGGCGAGAATTCGAAGGGTTTCTCGACCCAATACGGCAATATCGCGACCGCGTCGCTTGGCGCCATCCAGCGCAATCTGCTGGTTCTTCAGCAGCAGGGGGCCGAGAATTTCTTCGGTGAGCCGGCCTTGCGCATCGCCGACCTGATGCGCACCACGCACGACGGGCTCGGCGCGATCAATGTGCTCGCCGCCGACAAGCTGATGATGAACCCGCGCCTCTACGCGACCTTCCTGTTGTGGTTGTTGTCGGAGTTGTTCGAGGAATTGCCGGAGATCGGTGATCCGGACAAGCCGAAGCTGGTGTTCTTCTTTGACGAAGCGCATCTCCTGTTCGACGAAGCGCCGAAAGTCCTGATCGAACGGGTCGAGCAAGTCGTGCGGCTGATCCGTTCCAAGGGCGTCGGTGTCTACTTCGTCACTCAGAACCCGCTCGACGTGCCGGAAACGGTGTTGTCGCAACTCGGAAACCGCGTTCAGCACGCGCTGCGCGCGTATACGCCGCGCGAGCAGAAAGCGGTGAAAGTGGCCGCCGATACATTCCGGCCTAATCCCGAAATCGACACGTTCGAGGTGATCAAGCAACTCGGCGTCGGCGAAGCGCTGGTCTCCACGTTGGAGAGCAAGGGTATCCCGGGAATCGTTCAGCGAACGCTGATCCGCCCGCCGTCTTCGCGTCTCGGGCCGCTGGAGGACAGCGAAAGAGCGCAGATCGTCGAGCTCAGCCCCGTCGCCGGCCAGTATGACGAAACCATCGATCGCGAATCCGCCCACGAAATCCTGACGAAGAAAGCCGAACAGGCGCAGGCCGCCGAAGCGCAGCGCGAACAGGAAGAGGATCGGCGCGATGACGGCGGCTCGCGCTGGACGCTGCCGGATTTCGGCGACGACGACCGACGCACGAAGACTTCGTCAAGCAAGACCACGACGCGCCGCACGTCCAGCCGCCAGACGGTCGGCGAAGCGGCGATGAAGTCTCTTGCCCGCTCGGTCTCCTCCTCGCTGGGCCGGGCCTTGGTGCGCGGCATTCTTGGCAGCTTGAAAAAGAGCCTGGACTAGAATCAAAAACGCCGGCGCTGAGGCCGGCGTTCATATCTATCGCGCGATATTTCAGCGAACGGAAACCGACGTCCCGACCGGCACGCGGCTGTAGAGGTCGATGACGTCCTGGTTCATCAGGCGAACGCAGCCCGACGACACCGACTTGCCGATCGAATTCCATTCCGGCGAGCCGTGCAGACGGTACTGTGTGTCCTTTCCGTCTCTGTAGATGTAGAGCGCGCGGGCGCCGAGCGGGTTCATCGGTCCCGGTTCCATGCCACCATTATAGACGTCGTTCTTCCTGTCGTAGGAGACGCGATATTTTTCCAGTCGCGGATCGCGATCGACCATTTCGTCCGGCGGGAACCATTTCGGCCATTCCTGCTTGTTGTGGATATCGCCGTCGCCGGACCATTCGAAACCCGCGCGGCCAAGGCCGACACCATAGCGGATCGCGTTGCCATTGCCGAGCACGAGATAGAGGAAGTGGCCGCCGGTATCGACGACAATCGAGCCCCGCTTCTCTCCCGTCGGATCCTTCACGATCTGACGAAGAAACTTCTCGTTGATCTTCTTGTAGGGGATCGCCGGAAGGTTGAATCCGCCGTCGCTGACTGCAGCGTACATCGTTGCGTAGTCGGGAAAGACCGGCTCCGGTCCGAACGGACGCAGGCCGCCAAGTCGGGGCTCCGGGGATTCATCGATGGTAGTGCATGCGCTAACGGCGACTCCGGCGGTCATGGTAGCGGAAGCAGCAAGAAAACTGCGGCGTGAAATGTCTTTCATCGTAAATCCATTGCTGGCGAAACGCGCCATTTTTCGAACGGCCGCCCTTACTCAAGGGCATAGGGCCTTTACTCGCAATTTCCAGAAGTTTTGAGCGAAATCTGACGGCAAACGAGCAGTTTAAAACCTGTTTAAACGAAACAGGTGCGACCGTTGCGCCGCCGCAACACTTCGAGGCGCCAATCCGCTACAGCGCTGTCAGGTCGGTGATAACGCGGACGGGACCGTAGTTCAGGTATTCGTCCGGTTGCCCGGTGCGGTTGATCCACACTGTTTGAAAACCGAACTTGTGGGCTCCGGCGATGTCCCAGCGATTGGACGATTGGAAGGAAATCTCGTCCGGGCGCAAATCGAACGTATCCGTGACCATCTGGTACACCTGCGGCGCGGTTTTGAAGATTTTGACCGCGTCGACCGACAGCACGGCGTCGAACAGCCCGGTAAGACCGGCTGATTGAACCGCGGCCTCCAGCATGTCCGGCGATCCGTTCGACAGGATGGCTGTACGTGTGCCGGCCTCCCGTAAACGCGACAGCACCTCCGGCACTTCTGAATAGCAGTCGAGCGTCCAGTAGGCTTCGAGCAGCGGATCGCGCATTGCGGCGTCAACGCCCGGTACGGATGCAAGCGCGAAATCCAGCGCCTCCTCGGTCAGCCTCCAGAAGTCCGTGTAAGATCCCATCAGCGAACGGATCCATGAATATTCGAGTTGTTTTGCCCGCCACAGATCGGAGAGCGTCTTGCCGGCGGGACCGAGCGCATCGGCGTGCTTGCGCACGGCGGAATGGACATCGAAGAGGGTTCCGTAGGCGTCGAATGCGAAAGCTTTGAAGGACATCTCATCGTTCCGGTTGCCGCGACTTTGGGCAAAGCGGAAGCGAGGGTCAATAGGGCGGGTGGATTTGCGAACCGCAACGCGGAGATTGACGCGGACGGTCAAATCCGGTTTGCGTCAAATCCGAAGACGAAAGGGAGACGAAAATGGCGGTCGACACCTCAGCCCAGACGATCACATGGACTTATGTCGATGGCGATTGGCACGAAGGCAACGTCCCGATCGTCGGTCCGCGATCGCACGCCATGTGGCTCGGCTCCTCGGTGTTCGACGGTGCGCGCTGGTTCGAGGGCGTCGCGCCAGATCTCGACCGGCACGCCGCGCGTGTGAACGCGTCGGCCACGGCTCTTGGCCTGAAACCAACCATGACGGCCGGCGAGATTGTCGGCCTCACCCGGGACGGCTTGAAGAAATTCGACAGCAGGACCGCCGTCTATATCCGTCCGATGTATTGGGCAGAGCATGGCAGCTATATGGGCGTCCCCGCCGATCCGGAATCGACACGTTTCTGCCTCTGCCTCTACGAAGCGCCGATGTTGCCGGCGCAGGGATTCTCGGTGACAGTATCGCCGTTCCGGCGCCCGACCATCGAGACCATGCCGACCAACGCCAAGGCCGGCTGCCTTTATCCCAACAACGGCCGTGCCATCCTGGAAGCGAAAAGCCGCGGTTTCGACAATTGCCTGGTTCGCGACATGCTCGGAAACATCGCCGAGACCGGCGCGTCGAACGTCTTCATCGTCAGGGATTCGCAGGTGTTTACACCGGCCCCGAACGGAACCTTCCTGTCGGGCATCACCAGGTCGCGCACGATGGAACTGCTCGCGCAATCCGGCTTCCCGACGATCGAGAAGGCGCTGACGATCGACGACTTCATGAATGCGGACGAAATCTTCTCGACAGGGAACCATTCAAAGGTCGTGCCCATTACCAGAATAGAGGAACGCGAACTCCAGCCCGGCCCGATCGCAACTAGGGCGCGCGAACTCTACTGGGATTGGGCGCACTCCTGAGCGCAGAGAAAAACCCGTTTCGTTTGTTGCCGTGACCGCGTTGGAATTCTATGTGTCTGCATGAAGCGCGGCCGGCCCGCCGGGCGCGCCTGTTTCACGACGACATTCATTAAACAGGAGATTCCCCGATGGCCTTTACTCTTCCCGACCTTCCTTACGACTACGAAGCCCTCACGCCTTATATGTCGCGGGAGACTTTGGAGTATCACCACGACAAGCACCACAAGGCCTATGTCGACAACGGCAACAAGCTGGCTGCCGAGGCCGGGATGGACGGGCTGTCGCTGGAGGAGATCGTCAGGCAGTCGCACGGCAAGAACCCGGGCCTGTTCAACAATGCGGGCCAGCACTACAACCACATCCACTTCTGGAAATGGATGAAGAAGGGCGGCGGCGGCCGTTCGCTGCCGGGCAGGCTCGCGGCCGCGGTCGACAGCGATCTCGGCGGCTACGACCAGTTCCGCGCCGATTTCATCAATGCCGGCGTGACGCAGTTCGGCTCCGGCTGGGCCTGGGTCGCCGTCAAGGACGGCAAGCTCGCGATCATGAAGACGCCGAACGGCGAGAACCCGCTCGTCCAGGGCGCGCAGCCGATCCTCGGCGTCGACGTCTGGGAACACTCCTACTACATCGACTACCGCAACATGCGGCCGAAGTATCTCGAGGCCTTCGTCGACAGCCTGATCAACTGGGACTACGTGCTGGAGATGTACGAAGCCGCCGCCTGACCGGGCATCGGGGGAAGTCTTCGACGCGGCTCCGCCGGCGATGCGGGGCCGCGTTTCCGTATCGTTGACACAGTGTCGCGGCCGATCCGGCCGGTTTCACGAAAGCGTGATCGCACGGGCCGGAATAAATGACGCAGTTTCGGGTTCCAACCGGAGCGTAACCAACCCCAGGAGGATCCTCGTGAAACGAACGCTTCTTGCAATGACCCTTGTCGCCGCCACCGCCGCCACGGCTTTCGCCGCCGAAGACCCGATCGCGACGCGCAAGGCGCTGATGCAGTCGAACGGCGCCGTCGCCGGCCTGTCCGCCGGCCTGATGAAGGGCGACATCGCCTACAGCCCGGCCGCCGGCAAGGCCGCGATCGCGGCGCTGAACGGGGTCGCGATGGCCATCGGCGACTATTTCCCCGAAGGGTCCGACATGGGCGCCGACACCAAGGCCGCGCCGAAGATCTGGGAAGACCGCGCCGGCTTCGACGCCGCGGTCGCGAAGTTCGCCGCCGACACCGGCGCGGCGATGCAGGCCTCCGGCAAGGACGGCCCGGCCGATCTCGCCGCCTTCCAGGCCGCCGTCGGCCCGGTGCTCGGCAACTGCAAGAGCTGTCACGAAGCCTACCAGGTCCGCTGACCGCCGATGATCCGCAAGCTCGCCCTCGCCGCCGCTCTCGCCGCGATCGCGGGCGGGCTTGCCTTCTGGCTGCTGACCCTGCCGCGCACGCTGCCGGCCGAGGCTCTCGCCGCCATCCCCGGCGAGGGCGACGCCGCGCGCGGCGAGACGGTCTTCTGGGCCGGCGGCTGCGCCTCCTGCCACGCCGCCGACAAGGCGGAAGGCGATGACAAGTTGAGGCTCGGCGGCGGGCTCGTGCTGAAAAGCGGCTTCGGCGATTTCGTCGCGCCCAACATCTCGACCGACCCGGCCGACGGCATCGGCGGCTGGACGGCGGCCGATTTCGCCAATGCGATGACGCGCGGCGTCTCGCCCGACGGCCGGCATTATTACCCGGCCTTTCCATACAATTCCTATGCGCGCATGACGCCCCGGGACCTCGCCGATCTCCGGGCCTTCCTGCGCACGCTGCCGGCCGTGAAAGGCAAGGCCGCCGGCCACGCTCTCGGCTTCCCCTTCAATATCCGCCGCGGCGTCGGCCTGTGGAAGCTGCTCTATGCGGACGCCTCGCCGGCGGTCGCTCTCCCGGACGGCGACGAAGAGCTGGCGCGCGGGCAATACCTGGTCGAGGGGCCCGGCCATTGCGGCGAATGCCATACGCCGCGCGATTTCGCCGGCGGCCCGATCCGCGCCGAATGGCTCTCCGGCGCGCCCAACCCCGAAGGCAAGGGCCGCATCCCCAACATCACGCCGGGCAAGGGCGGCATCGGCGACTGGAGCGAGAGCGACATCGCCTATTACCTGGAAAGCGGCTTCACGCCCGATTTCAACTCGGTCGGCGGCTCGATGGTCGAGGTGCAGGAGAACATGGCGAAGCTGACGGCAGAAGACCGCGCGGCCATCGCCGCCTATCTGAAGGCGGTGCCGGCGGTGGATACGGAGTAGGGGAGGGGCGGGGGCGCTCGCAAAAGCGCCTGTCTCAAGCTCCTATTTTGAAGAAAAGCTTATTTGTATCTTGAAAACTTGGTTCGCGTCATCGGCGATGACCGAAAGGTTTCCCCCGTAAGTCATCGTCGCGATGTATTTCCGGCGAAGCCAGCCGCCATATGGAACGCCGTGTTTCTTTGTGCTCCACAGTCCGTTTATCACCAATCGCCCAGTATTGCCGAGCGGCCGTGTCATGCCGGGATTCATGCCGTCGACGCTCTGGAGGTAATCCATCACGGCCTGCTTGACGTTGTCCGCTGTCCGGAACAGCCAATAGTGGCAGAGCTCCAGTTCCTCTCCAGTCCTGAACACCTTGTGAAGTTCGAAGAAGCCGATCTCTTCGTCGAGAAAGCCGGCTTCTTTGCAGGCATCGAGGTCGGGGAACCGCGCAAGCGCTTCCCGGTAGTCCTCGGCTTTCCAGTAAAGGGGGAGCGGCGGGTACCCTGTATTCTGGGCCGTCGCGGCGACTTGCGGACCGAGCAACAGGCTTGCGCCCACCGTGCAGAGCATAACCGCGCGAAGCGTCGGATACAGTTTTCCATTCGGGTCTGCCAAAGCCGATGCGCCCAGGAGCATGGCGGCAAATCGCGACTCTGGTTTTGCCTTCCTGCAAAGCCGATCCGGCATGCCCTGTTGCCGCAAATCGGAATTTACCATGTCGCACTCCTATTTCGAGGCGAAAGCCATATCGACCCGGATGGTCCGGCTGCCTTGAAACATCACCGTAATCGATGCCGCATAGGACAGCTTTTCCGCCATCTTCCGGCGCGTGAAACCGCCGAAAGGGACGCCGTATGCGGACGGATCCCAGCGCGCTTCGACGTAAGTCCGGCCGGGCAGGGCGGAAAAAGGCATCGCGATCAGGATTCCCTCGATCCGGCCGAAATAGTCGACAATGGCCTGTTTGGAATCAGGAGCGCCGGCGAACAGCCAGTAGTGACAGAGCTCCAGTTCTTCCCGTGTGCCAAACACCGAATGCAGGTCATAGAAAGATCGTCCGTCTTTCAGAAAGCCTGCGCCTTTACAGGCCTGGAGGTCCGGAAATTTGGACAATGCGCCTTTGTACCGCTTGTAGTCATCATTGTCGGGGTCGAGAAAATAGTGTCGGCTTTGAGCCATTGCAGTTGCCTGCCAACTCAAGAGGAGGCCTAGACCCAATGCGAAGCGTACCGCCATGCACACAAGCGCACGCTTTGTTCGCTTTGGATTGATCGCACCTGATTTCATCCCGGCTCCAGCCTGCAAAGCGCGTTTCCCGTTTTTCGACCAAATGCAGTCATTCATGGGCTTTCGCTTCTGGAAGCGCTATGTGAAGCCGCATGAAAACCTGGATATTCTTGATGTTATTTTTCAGAAAGCAGCATTTCCAGCTTTGGTTGTAAATCGCGAAAACTTGTATTCTGGAATTACCCATTGAAGCGGCCAATCCGGCCGGTTTCACGAAAGCGTGGTCGTGCAGGCCGGAATAAATGACGCAACTTCGGGTTATAACCGGAGCGTAAT
>JBAQHA010000478.1:0-4329 GCA_049288075.1 Oricola sp. | reverse complement strand
TCCGGATTGACGGCGAACTGCACGTTCGAGCCGCCCGTCTCCACCCCGATCTCGCGCAGCACCGCGATCGAGGCGTTGCGCATGATCTGGTATTCCTTGTCGGTCAGCGTCAGGGCAGGTGCGATGGTGATCGAATCGCCCGTATGCACGCCCATCGGATCGACGTTCTCGATCGAGCAGATGATGATGCAGTTGTCCGCCTTGTCGCGGACGACCTCCATCTCGTACTCCTTCCACCCGAGCACGCTTTCGTCGATCAGCACTTCCGTCGTCGGCGAGGCGTCGAGACCGCTTTCCACGAAGTCGAAGAACTCGCTGCGGTTATAGGCGATGCCGCCGCCGGTGCCGCCGAGCGTGAAGGACGGCCGGATGATCGCCGGCAGCCCGACTTCCTCCAGCGCCTGCGCGGCCAGCCCCATGGCGTGGTTCATGTAGCGCTGCTTGCGCTCGCCGGTGTCGTCGCGCCATTCCTGCTCCAGCCTGTCGAGCGCGGCGTCGAGCTCGGCGCCCGTCAACTCGGCCTTCAGCGCGGCGCGTTTGGCTTCATGCGACTTGCGGTCGGCGTCCTTGATGTCGGTGGCGTTGACCAGAACCGAGCGCGGGCTTTCCAGCCCGATCCGCTCCATCGCCTCGCGGAACAGCTTGCGGTCTTCGGCCTTGTCGATGGCTTCCGGCTTCGCGCCGATCATCTCGACATTGTACTTGTCCAGGACGCCCATCGCCTGCAGCGACAGCGCCGTGTTGAGCGCGGTCTGGCCGCCCATGGTCGGCAGCAGCACCATCGTCTCGTCGGGGCGCTCGCCGCGCTCCTTGGCGATGATCTTGGCCACGACTTCCGGCGTGATCGGCTCGATATAGGTGGCATCCGCAAGGTCCGGGTCCGTCATGATCGTCGCCGGGTTCGAATTGACCAGGACGATGCGGTAGCCTTCTTCCTTCAGCGCCTTGCAGGCCTGCGTGCCGGAATAGTCGAATTCGCATGCCTGACCGATGACGATCGGCCCCGCGCCGATGATGAGGACGGTGTCGATATCGGTGCGTTTGGGCATGGGTAAGGTCCGGCTGTGCGAAACGACCGGGTGTGCGATATCCGCTCATCCGGTGCGTAAGGTCTTTGAATTTCAGGCTAGACCGGGCCTATAGGCGAAACAATTCCGCCATGTAACCCCCTGCGGCGCGATTCCAGTGAAAAATCTCGGGCTCCGGGACGCTCAGCCGTCGATCATCGCGCCCGGTTCGAGCGGCGGCAGATCGGCGGCCGCGGCCAGGATGGTGTCGAGCAGACCCGGAAAACGGGCTTCCAGGTCGTCTCGGCGCAGGCTGATCAGCCGGTTCGTCCCGGCGGCCTCGGTCTGCGTGATGCCGGCCTCGCGCATCTTGGCGAGGTGGTAGCTGATCTTGGTTTTCGAGCCGAGCGGGTTGAACGTCCCGCAGGCATAGGCCTGCCCCTCGTTGCGCGCCAGATAGGCGACGATGGCCAGCCGTGTCGGGTCGCCGAGAACGGCGAGCACGTTGGCGAGATTGATCTGTTCTCGGCTCGGGTGCCAGATCTGCATGGGCGGAGATTAGCCGTTTTGATTCATGGTTCAACTCTTTGCAATTGACATTTGCCCTATTCGGTTCAAAAGTTCAAGAATTATTGAACTACGAAACCTCCCAAGGAATCTCCCATGGATCGCCGTCTGATCTGGCTGGCAATCGGCGCTTTCGCCACCTCCACCGTCGCCTTCGTCTTCGCCGGCCTGCTGCCGCTCATCGCCGACGCCGTCGGCACCACGGTTCCGCGTGCGGGCCTGCTGATGACGGCGTTCTCGCTCTCCTATGCCATCGGCACGCCGGTGCTTTCGACCGTCACCGGCGGCATGGACCGGCGCAGCGTTATCGCCATCGCGCTCGTGGTCTTCGTTGCCGGAAACCTGTTTGCCGCGTCTGCCGGTTCCTATGCGGCGCTGATGACGGCGCAGATCGTGATGGGCGCGTTCACCGGCCTGTTCGCTTCGACCGCCCAGTCGACGGCGGTCGCGCTCTCCGCGCCGGAACATCGTGCCCGCGCCGTTTCCACCGTGCTCATCGGCACCACGCTTGCCGTCGCCTTCGGCGCGCCGCTCGGAGCCCTGATCGGCAATCTCGTCGGCTGGCGCTTCACCTTCCTGTTCATCGGCGCGATCGCGGTGATCTGCCTCGCCATCCTGTGGGCGCGCCTTCCGGGCAATATCGAGGGCGTCAAGCTCCCGCTGGGCGAGCGTATCCTCGTCGTCGCCCGGCCGGGCGTGGCTCCCGCGCTCGCGGTGACCTTCCTCTATCTGGCAGCCGGCTTCACGCTGGTCTCCTATCTGGCTCCGCTCGCCATCGACGGCGTCGGCCTGCCGAAAAACGCTGTTTCGCTGCTTCTGCTCATTTTCGGCCTTGGCGCCGTTGCCGGCAATGCGATCAGCGGCCGGTTGGCCGACCGCCTCGGGCCGACCCGGGTCGTCACGATCGCGCTTTCGGGCGGGCTCATCCTGGCGCTGGCCATCGGGCTGGTGACGGAATTCGCGCCGCGCTGGCTTGCCGGTCCGGCGCTGCTCGCGCTGATGTTTCCCTGGGGCGTCGTCGGCTGGACCTTTCCGCCCGCACAGGCAAGCAGGCTCGTCGCGCTCGCGCCGGACCTCGCCCATCTGACCATGCCGCTCAATGTCTCGGCGATGTATTTCGGCATCGCTGCGGGCAGCGTTATCGGCGGCCGGGTGCTCGCCGTCGGTCCGGTCTCCTGGCTCGGCTATGTCGCAGCGGCGATCCTCGCCGCGACGATCTTCGTGCTGCTGTATCGCCGCCGGCCTGTTCGCCCCCTCTCGATGGCCTGACGAGGAAACACGTCCCGCCTTGAAGCTTTCTCGTTTCCGCGCCAAAGATAAGAACTAGCGTCAGGAGGAAGTCATGCGCCTGGAAGGCCGCCGTCAGAGCACCAATATCGAAGACCTGCGCGGCCAGCGTTCTCGCTCCATGCCGGGGGGCTTTCCGGGATCGACGCGCGTGCGTGTCCCGTCCTCCGGCCGCACGATACGCACCGGCGGCGGCGGCATCTCCGGCATCATCATGCTGGTGGTGCTGTTCTTCGTGCTGCGCTCCTGCGGCATCGATCCACTGGCGATCCTTGCCGGCGGAGGCGACGGCGGTTTCGGCCCGGCCATCCCGCAGACCCGGACCTCCAATGTGCCGACAGGCACGACCCGCAATGACGCGACGACCCAGTTTGTCGCCACCATTCTCGCCGAGACCGAGGACGTTTGGGACGGCATCTTCCAGGCGAACGGAAAGACCTATCCCAAGCCCATCCTCGTATTGTTCGAGGACCAGGTCTCGTCCGCCTGCGGCTTCGCCAGCGCCGCCTCCGGCCCGTTCTACTGTCCGAACGACCGCAAGCTCTATATCGACCTGTCCTTCTACGACGAACTGGCGCGCCGCTTCCAGGCTTCGGGTGATTTCGCCCAGGCCTATGTGCTCGCCCACGAGGTCGGCCACCACGTCCAGAACCTGATCGGCGTGCTGCCGCAATTCAACCGGATGCGCCAGGACATGAGCCAGGCCGAGGCCAACGCGCTCTCGGTGCGCGTCGAATTGCAGGCCGACTGCTTCGCCGGCATCTGGGGCCATTACACGGAACAGAAGGGCCTTCTTGAGACGGGGGATCTGGAGGAGGCGCTAAACGCCGCGACCCAGATCGGCGACGACGCCATCCAGCGCCGCACCCAGGGCTACGTTGTGCCCGACTCGTTCAACCACGGCACTTCGGCGCAGCGGCGCGAATGGTTCGTCCGTGGCTTCCAGTCCGGCAAGCTCGAGGATTGCGACACCTTCAACAATCCTGTCTGACCGGCGGCGTGGCGAAACCCAGAGAGACGGACCTCTATCCCCCGGTCAAGAAACTGCTCGAGGATCAGGGTTATGAGGTGAAATCGGAAGTCGGCGCCGCCGACGTTTTTGCCGTGCGCGGCGCCGAACCACCCGTCATCGTCGAATTGAAGACCGGTTTCACCCTGTCGCTGTTCCATCAGGCGATCGACCGTCTCGCCATCACCGACGCCGTCTACGTCGCCGTGCCGCGCGGCAAGGGTCGGGCATTTCTCTCCTCCCTGCGCGGCAACAAGAAACTCTGCCGCCGCTTGGGGCTGGGCCTTATCACCGTCCGGATGGATGACGGCTTTTGCGAAATCCATCTCGATCCGGGCTCCTACGCGCCTCGAAAAAACAACGCAAAATCAGCGCGGTTGCTGCGTGAATTCGCCCACCGTGTCGGCGACCCCAATCTCGGCGGTTCGACGCGCATGACCATCGTCACGGCCTATCGCC
>JBAQHA010000477.1:0-11989 GCA_049288075.1 Oricola sp. | reverse complement strand
CGCCGACCTGATGGCCGTACTGGTCGTTCACCCCCTTGAAGTGATCGATATCCAGAAGCAGCAGGGACATCTGGCCACGGCTGCGAAGGCATCGTTGCCATTCGCTATCCAGGACCTCATCGAACTTCCGCCGATTGGCAATGCCTGTGAGCTTGTCCTGAAAAGCCAGCTGGCCGAGTTCGTCATCCAGGCGTTTGCGCTCGGTAACATCCCGCAAGACGACGACCAGGTCTCCGGAATTCTGAGCGTCCCGAATAATGCTGGACGAGCCCTCCATCCAGGCCCAATCACCGTCCTTGCGCTTCACCCTGAATGATGCCTGTTCCCTTGCTGCGCCTCCGACCAGTCGCAGCATCGATGCCTCCATCTGGGGCAGATCATCGGGGTTCACCAGGCTCATCTGCTGGCTAAGGATTTCTTCAGGCGTCCACCCGACGATAGCTTTCGAAGAGGGCGATACGTACCGAATCTGGAAGTCCTGACTGACCTGCAGAATCATATCGCTGCTGTGTTCCATCAATGCCTTGAAGTCCACGGGCGCTGGATTGTCTGTAGCGGCAGAACCTCTAAAAAATCTTCCGAAGAGTTCTTTCATTTCTACATCCCGCTTATATTTCCTTCACCTCAGCATACTTCTGTTTACGATACGTAAAGTCGGTGCTTGGGCACTCCAGATTGACCGGCTGATGCGGAAAGCATGACTGTTCGGTCGCCCGTTGGGTGACGACCGGCAGCCTGCTCCCGAGCTAGGCGTTCGCCGCCAGCAGCGCCGCGTTGCCGCCCGCCGCCGTCGTGTCGATGCAGACATGGCGTTCGATGATCAACCGCTCGCCGGAATCGGCTTCCGTTATCAGCGGAATGATCGGGCCGCCTCGTTTCGCGAGCGCAATCCGCGCGGCGCGAAGATCGTCCTCGTCGCTCCACAGCATCACCGCGTCGAAACCTTTCAAAATCGTCAGCGCATCGCGTTCCAGCCCGGTCACGACCAGCGCCGTGCAACCCGCCGCTTCGGCGAGTCTTGCCTGTTCCTCCGTTTCCCCGGCGCCCGGCCCGAGGCAGAGCACGATACCGCGCGCATAAGTCGACAGCCGGTTGGATTCGCCAGTGACGCCCGGCATCGCCGTCGTCGACAACGCGGCGGGCTTCGGTCTTGCGATCCGGTCAAGGCGAGATTGCACCGTGGCGGGATCGACCGCAGCGCCGGCCTCGCCCGCGCCGGACCGGACTTCCTCGCGCAGGAAGCGGCCGAGATAATGCGGCCCGCCAGCCTTCGGACCGGTGCCCGACAGGCCTTCTCCGCCGAACGGCTGCGAACCGACGACCGCGCCGATCTGGTTGCGATTGATGTAGATATTGCCGGCGCGAAGCCGCGAAGTGATGTGCTCGACGCGATCGTCGATGCGGCTATGCAGGCCGAAGGTAAGCCCGTAGCCGGTCGCGTTGATGTCGGCGATAACCCGGTCGGTCTGCGATGCCTTGAAGGTCGCGACATGCAGCACCGGCCCGAAGATCTCCCGTTCCAGATCGCCGATCCCGTTCACCCGGATGACCGCCGGCGCGACGAAGGTGCCATGAACCGGTTTGGCAAGCTCCTTCAGCAAGCGATTCTCGCCGCGGGCTTTTTCGATGTGATCGACAATGGTTCCACGCGCCTCCTCGTCGATCACCGGCCCTGTATCGGTCGCGAGATGCCACGGGTCGCCCGGCTGCAATTCCTCCATCGCGCCGAACAGCATTTCGAGCATGCCGTCGGCAACGTCCTGCTGCAGGTAGAGCACCCGCAATGCCGAGCAGCGCTGGCCGGCGGACTGGAAAGCCGAGGCGACGATGTCCTTCACCGCCTGCTCGGGCAGCGCGGTGGAATCGACGATCATGGCGTTCAGCCCCCCGGTTTCGGCGATCAGCGGCGCGTCGGGCGCGAGGTTCGCCGCCATTGCCCGGTTGATCGCCTGAGCGGTCTCTGTCGAGCCGGTGAAGCAGACGCCGCCGACGCGCGGGTCGGAGGTGAGCGCGGCGCCGACTGTCGCCCCGTCGCCCGGCAGGAACTGCAGCACGTCGGCGGGGACGCCGGCGGCGTGCAGCAGCCTGACCGCATGCGCGGCGATCAGCGGCGTCTGTTCGGCGGGCTTGGCCAGAACGCCGTTCCCGGCGGCCAGCGCGGCGGCGATCTGGCCGGTGAAGATCGCCAGCGGGAAGTTCCACGGCGAGATGCAGGCGAACAGACCGCGCGGTTTCACCTCGCCCAGGCCCTCCGCCTGCCCGGCATAGTAGCGCAGGAAATCGGCCGCCTCGCGCAGTTCGGAAACGGCGTCGGGAAGCGACTTGCCGGCCTCGCGCGCCAGCAGAGCGAAGATCGCGCCGAAATCCTCCTCGTAAAGATCGGCCGCGCGGCGCAGCACCGTGGCGCGTGTTGTCGCCGGGCAGTCCGCCCAGTCGCGCGCCACTTCCAGCGCCGCGATCACGTCGGCGTGGTCCGCCTCGGAGACCGTGCCTACGACATCGGCCGGGTCAGCCGGATTGTGCGCTTCCCGCGTCGCCCGGTCGCGCCGCGGCGCATCGAGCATCGGCGCGGCCGCGAAACCATGGTTGCGATACGGCGCGCGAGCCGCCTCGATGGCCTCGAGATCGAGCGGGTTGCGCAAGTCATGGCCGCGCGAATTGCTCCGGTCCGGCAGGAACACCTCGGCCGGTTTGCGGATGCACGGATTGGGCGTCGGGTCGGCGGCCCATCCGGCGAAGGGATCGGCGACGATGTCGCGAACCGGCACGGAAGCGTTAACGATCTGGTTGACGAAGGAGGAGTTGGCGCCGTTTTCGAGCAGCCTGCGGACCAGATAGGCGAGCAGATCCCGATGCGCCCCGACGGGAGCATAGATGCGGCAACGCGTCTTTTCGCCCGCCAGCACGATGCGGTGCAGCGCCTCGCCCATGCCATGCAGCCTTTGAAACTCGAAAGCGTCACGGTCGCCGGCCATCTCCAGGATCGCCGCGACCGTGTGCGCATTGTGGGTGGCGAATTGCGGGTAGATCCGGTCGGTCATGCCGAGCAGCTTGGCGGCGCAGCAGATGTAGGAAACGTCGGTCGCTTCCTTGCGCGTGAAGACCGGGAAATCCTCGACGCCATCGGATTGCGCCCGCTTGATCTCGGTGTCCCAATAGGCGCCCTTGACGAGCCGCACCATGATCCGCCGGTCGAGCTTTTCGGCGAGCCCGTGCAGCCAGTCGATCGCGTGACGCGCCCGCTTGCCATAGGCCTGCACGACGACGCCGAAGCCGTCCCAGCCAATCAGGCGCTGGTCGGCCAGCACCGCCTCGATCACGTCGAGCGACAGGTCGAGCCGGTCGGCCTCCTCCGCATCGATGTTGAAACCCATCCGCGCCTGCGCGGCCATCGCCGCCAGATCGGCGACGCGCGTCACAAGCTCCGCCATCACGCGGCCGGCCTTGGCCACCTCGTAGCGCGGATGCAGCGCCGACAGCTTCACCGAGATGCCCGGGTTGCGCCGGATGTCGTCTGACGTGCAGCGCGCCGAGATCGCGGAAATCGCCGCCGCGTAGGCGTCGAAATAATGCGTAGCGTCGGTTGCCGTCAGCGCAGCCTCGCCCAGCATGTCGTAGGAATAGGTGTAGCCCTTCGCCTCCATCGCCGTGCCGCGATGCATCGCGCCTTTTATCGTCTCGCCGAGTACGAACTGGCTGCCGAGCTCCTTCATCGCCTGGCGCACCGCCGCGCGGATCACCGGTTCGCCGAGCCGCTTGACCGCGCCATGCAGAAGCCCGGCCATGCCCTCACCTTTCTCTGTATCGAGCACCTTGCCGGTCAGCATCAGCGCCCATGTCGAGGCATTGACGAGCGAGGAGTTCGAACGCCCAAGATGCAGGCCCCATTTCGACGGCGCGATCTTGTCCTCGATCAGCTCGTCGATGGTCGCCGCGTCCGGCACCCGCAGCAATGCTTCCGCCAGGCACATCAGCGCCACGCCCTCGTCCGTCGACAGCCCGTATTCGGCGAGGAAGACTTCCATCAGCCCGGGCCGGTCCTCGGCGCGGATCGTCTCGACCAGCCTGGCCGCCCGCGCCGAAATGCGCTGACGCGCCGCCTCGTCAGGCCCGAATCCCGCGATCAATCCATCGAGAACCGGGCCTTCGGCCGCGCAATGCGCTGCACGCATGGCGTTTCGGGCGGAGAAAAGGACATCCATTCCGGTGCGCGACCTCGCAATTGCAGAACCGCGCCGATCATAGCATTGACGCCAAGGGCGATTTTCCCGAGATTGAGGGAAATGCAGGATGAACGCCCGAAGATGGGCGATAAGCGAGGCCATATGGCGGAAACAGCGCCCGCAGAAGACCCATTGGACCGGTACGACCGGAAGATCATCGCGATTCTGGAAATCGATGGCCGCCTGCCGGTCACCGAGCTCGCGCGACGCGTCGGATTGTCGAAGAGCCCGTGCCAGGTGCGGCTGAAGCGGCTCGTCGACGAAGGCTACATCCTCGGCTTCAAGGCGGTATTGAACATGGCGAAGCTCGGCCGCGAGCATGTCGCTTTTACCGAGGTGAAACTGTCCGACACGACCGAAAAGGCGCTCGCCGCCTTCAACGCGGCGGTCAAGCAGATACCCGAAGTCGAGCAGTGCCATATGATCGCCGGGCCGTTCGACTTCCTCTTGAAGGTACGCACCCGCGACATCGCCGCCTATCGCCGCGTGCTGGGCGAGAGCATCTCCGCCCTGCCTCACGTATCGAACACGTCGACCTATGTGTCGATGCAGGCCGTCAAGGACGGGCCATTGCCCGAGGAATAGATACGCCGAGCGTGCGCGCGAGCGTGTCGAGGAACGCTTCGCCAGCCCGTTCCACCGGCCCGCTGTTGTCGATCTCGACGACCCGGCAGTCTTGCGGAAGCGCTTCCGACGAGCGCGCCAGCCGCATCTCGATCTCTGCCGCCGTTTCGCGGCCGCGTCTGCCGAGACGCTCGGCCAGCACATGGCGTTCGACCGTCAGCGACACGACGAGCAGGTTGCCGAACACCTGCTCGATCTCGCCGAGCGCCCGGCGCGATCCGTTGGCAATGGCGATGCCGCCCGTTTCGACATGATGCAGAGCGTCGGCGGGAATGCCGTAGCGCAAGCCATGCGCCTCCCAGCAGACCGCGTAGCGACCCGCCTCCTCCTGCGCCGCGAAGGTCTCGCGATCGAGCGCGTGATGGTCCTCGGTCGTGCCGTCGGCGTCGCGCGTCACCGCCCGGCGCACGAACATAACGTCCGGCGCGGACATCAACCGGGGCTTCAGCCAGTTGATGAGCGTGTCCTTGCCCGAACCGCTCGGGCCGACGATGGCGACGAAGCAGCCCGGATGCGGCATTCAGGCGACCCGCCGTCCGCCGCGCCAGACGCCGCGAACCACCGGCACGTGCTCCGGATGCTCCGGATCGTGGTGTACGCGCACGACGTCTGCGCGCTTGCCGATGGCGATCTCGCCGCGATCCGTCAGGCCGACCGTCTCGGCCGGCGATTTCGTCACCATTTTCAAGGCGTTCGGCAGCGAAATCGAATCGACGTCGCGGGCCATCACGAAGACCGCATGCAGCAGGCTGAACGGGATGTAATCCGACGACAGCGCATCGAGGATGCCGAGCTTCGCCATATCCATCGCCGCCGCATTGCCGGAATGCGAACCGCCGCGCACGATGTTCGGCGCGCCCATCAGCACGCTCATGCCCGCCTCGTGCGAGGCGCGCGCGGCCTCGATGGAAGTCGGGAATTCGGCCAGCCTGATGCCCTGGCGGATCGCCTCTTCCACATGCTCCAACGTCGCGTCGTCATGCGAGGCGAGCGTGATGCCGTTGGCGTGGGCGTGGGCGGCGATCGCCTCGCGGTGCTTGGCCGAGTACATCGCCGACTCGTCCTGCCGGCGCTTCACGAAGGCCTCGAACTGCGCGTCGGTCATGCCGCGCTTCTTCTTGTAGTAGAGGATGTATTTGTCGAGCGTCTGGAACTGCCGCTGTCCGGGCGCGTGGTCCATCAGCGAGGCGATGCCCACCAGTTCCTCGTCGAGGAAGGTGTCGAGTTCCTCCAGCACGTTCTGCGACGACACTTCGCACCGCAGATGGATGCGGTGATCGGCGCGCAGCCGTCCGGCCGACTGCGCCTGCTTCAGCGCGTCGGCCAGCTTGCGCATCTCGCCCGGCTCGTAGCCGCCATCCTCGTCCGAGCCCATCCGGAAACAATCGAATACGGTGGTAATGCCCGACGTCGCGATCTGCGCGTCATAGGCCTGCACAGAGGCCATCATGCTCCACACCACGCCGGGCCGCGGACTGTAGTGGGTTTCGAGATGATCGGTATGAAGCTCGATGAGGCCGGGGATCAGGAAGTCGCCTTCGAGATCCTGCGCCGGAACCGACGTGCGGCCGGGCTGGATGTCGGCGATCATCCCGTCGCGCATGACGACCGTCCCGTCGATCACCTCGTCTGCTAGGATGACGTTGGCATTGGTGAAGATTTCTTCCGAGCGCGCACCGGTAAAGGCCGATGCTCCGCGAAACTCGTTCATGAAAGTGCTTTCTGTCGTTTCCTTGTTAGTCCCGGGCGACGGGTTCCACGAGCCGGCTGCGCAACAGGTTCGATATATTGTCGAAGACAAAGATCACAATGAGGATGAGTATCACCATGTAGGCGACATTTTCCCAATCCGAATTGGTGCGCATTGCTTCCCACAGTTTCAACCCGATTCCGCCCGCCCCGACCGCGCCGATGATCGTCGCCGAACGCGTATTGGATTCCCAGAAATAGAGCGCCTGGGAAATGAACACCGGCAGGACCTGCGGAACGACGCCGAATCGCTGCACCGTCGCCGGCGCCGCGCCGACCGAACGCACGCCCTCGCGCTGCTTGTCGTCGATATTCTCCAGCGCCTCGGAATAGAGTTTGCCGAAGGTGCCGGTGTCCGTGAAGAAGATTGCCGAAATGCCCGCGAGCGGCCCCGGCCCGAAGGCCCGCGTGAAGAACAGCGCCCATATCAGCATGTCGACCGACCGCTGGAAATCGAAGAAACGCTTCAGGAGCTGGTTGGTGAACCGGTTCGGCGTAATGTTGCGCGCCGCCAGGAACGACAACGGGAAGGCAACGATCACCGCGAAAAGCGTGCCGACGAACGCCATGACGATCGTCTGCAGCAGCTTGATCCAGACGTCGCCATGCTGCCATTCCGCGTTGTTGACGATGTTGTCGAACATGACTGAGAGATTGGAACGGTCCGGGTCAATCCTCTCGCCGGAGAAGGCCTGCGCCATCACCTGGCTGAGCGACAGCCCCCAATAGGGCGACGCGGTGTCGAACCAGAAATTCTCCCAGCCGAGGAAGCGGCGGTAGATCTTCGCCTCGTTGGCCTTGATCTCCGCCCGGCCGGCGAAGCCGAAATAGGCGATCACCTTTGCCCCCGCCTCGCGCTGGCTCATCCATTCGGGCAGGTCCGCCGGGGCGACGACGCGTCCGTCCTCGCGATCGATGGCGAGCGTGACCGTCCGGCCGTCGCGGGTCACCTCGACCTGATCGGGGGTGACGACGAGATGCGAGACGCCAGAGATGCCGATCGTCGCCCGAACGGTTCCTTCGCGCGTCTCGGTCGCTGCCGGCGTTTCGTCCGCGACCGGGTTGTCCGCGCCCATGCTGGTCGCGGGCGAGTTCGACGACATGAACGAATTGGCGACCGAACCGCCGGTGCTCGTCGCCGGCGACGTCGGCGACATGAAGGTGCCGCCCGATGCCTGCTGGCCGGCATTCGAGACAGCCCCCTCGACGGTAACCGTCACCGGCCCTGTCGTCGTCTCGATCCATTCCGGGTCGGGATTCTCCCCGAGCGGCGAGAAACGCGGATAGGATATGCGAATTTCGCCCGTACCGTACTCGATGTCCGGCCGGACCTCATAGGACACCCAGTCGGCGAGATAGGCGCCGGCGATACCCCAGTTTCCTCCCGCGATCACCGTTCCGATGGAGAAGAACCAATAGACATAGACGGTGTACGCCGCCAGCCCGGCAATCGAGAGCGGGTAGGCGAAGCGTTTCAGAAAGTGTTGACGAAAGGCATCCGGGTGGCGGCGCTCGATATCGTCGATCTGTTCCGCGGTCAGGGTCGTCATGATCAGCGTCCGAATTCGAAGGCCTGGTTGCCGACGATCTTCTTGCGCAACCATGCCGAAAGCTGGTCGACGCACATGATCGTCACGAAGAGAAGCAGTATGATGGCGAGCGTCTTGGCTTCGTGCCCGCGGCTGATCGAGAGCCGCAGCACCTCGCCGATGCCGCCGGCGCCGACCGCGCCGATGATGGTCGAGGCGCGAACATTGATCTCGAAACGCAGCAGGAAATAGCTGATGAAATTCGGCATGACCTGCGGAACGATGCCGAACCAGACGCGTTCGAACCAGTTGCCGCCCACCGCGCGCAAACCCTCGTCGGGCTTCATATCGGCGTTCTCGACCACCTCGAAGAACATCTTGCCGAGCGCGCCGATCGTGTGAGTCGCCACCGCTATGATGGCCGGGATCGGCCCGAGCGAGAAAATGGCAAGAAAGAAGCCGGCGATAACAATCTCGGGAAAGGCGCGCAGGACTTCCATGAAGCGCCGCACGGTAAAACGCAGCCAGCGCGAGGCGGTCAGGTTCTTCGCCGCCACGAAACAGAGCAGGAAACCGAAGGTGAAGCCGATGAATGTGGCCAGAAGCGCGATATTCAGCGTTTCCAGCATCTTGCCGAAATATTCCGGGATGTAGAACGATCCGATGACGTACTCGCGGCCGATCGGATAGTTGTATTTCAGGCTGCCGTCGTCGTAAGGGCTCGGCAAGTCGAAAAGCGCACGCCAGACCTCCCAGCCGTCGCGCGGGATCAGATCACCGATGAAATCGAAGAAATGCGGCAGCCGGTCGAAAAACTTTCCGGCATTCGACTCGTTGGCGAACCACAGCGAGGCGAGCAGCGCGACAACCAGCAGCGCGATTCCGCCAACCGTGTAGAGGCGGCGTGTCGCGTTGAGATCACGCCAGTGGCGCTCGACATCGTAGCGTCCTCCCGAAATATAGGGATCGACGCCGTTGGCATCCGTTACGGCCATGAAAGAAGTCCCGCTTGAGCAAGAAGACGCCGCGGCCGAAGCCGCGGCGCATTGTTTGTGCAGACCGGATCAGCCGCCGATCGTTGCCCTGCGGGCCGCGATGATCGTCTCGTAGAACGAGGCGTCGACATCGACGAAGCCCTTGAAGTCGCCGCCCTGGATGGAGGAGAAGCAGGCCGGATCGGCCTCCGGCAGCGCCTTCATGTAGGCGATGAACTTCGCGCGAACATCCTGGTCGAGCTTGTTGGAAACGACGATCGGACCGTTCGGGATCAGCGGGGACTTCCACAGTTCGACGAGGTCGTCCATGTCGACGATACCCTTTTCGACCATCTTGCGAAGGTTGCCGGAAGAATAGCCTTCCGAAAACTCGCCGACGCCGGAAGCCCAGGTGGTGCCGGCATCGAACGTGCCCTTCGCGACTTCGAGAACCAGGTTCTCGTGACCGCCACCGAAACCGGTCTCGGAGAAGAAGTCGGCCACCGGCATGCCGATGGCGTTCGGCAGCGCCACGTTCGGGACGAGATAGCCGGACGTGGAGTCCGGATCCGCGAAGCCGAGCTTCTTGCCCTTCATGTCTTCCAGCTTGGTCATGCCCGAGTCCTTGCGGGCGACCATGACGGAGTAATAGCCGGTCGCGCCGTCGGTCTGGACCGTCGTCAGGACGGGATCGACCGCTTCCGGATCGGCGAGGTAGATCTTGGCATAGCCGGAAGCGCCAAGTTCGGCATAGTCGAGCGTGCCGCCGAGCAGGCCCTGAATCGTGCCGTCATAGTCGGCGGCCGGGAACAGCTTCACTTCCTTGACGCCGATGGCTGCGGGAAGCTGGTCGACCATGCACTGGAAGTTGCGCAGGCGGTCGGCCTCGTTTTCGCCGCCGAGAATGCCGATGCGGAACACGTCCTGAGCCTGGGCAGAAGCCGTGGTGACGGCAACCGCGGCGACGGTAGCGAGAAGGAGTTTCTTGAGCATTTCATCTCTCCTGGATGCGGGGACAAGTCCCCGTTTCGGTGTGGTCGTTCGAAAGGTTTATCCACGCGACGCGACCGGACATCGCGCGGAATTCGGTTCTCAGCGCCCTGCTGCCTGCACTTCCGGTTCGGCGCGCGGCGTCACTTTTTCGCGGCCCGCGCCGAAACTGGTCGAGGTGATGGTTTCCGAGAAGGCTTCCTCCAGCGCGTCCGCGCCGTAGATGCGCCGCGCCGCGGCTTCGGTGAGTTCGTCCGGCGTGCCGTCGAACACGACCTCGCCCGCCGCCATGCCGATGATGCGCTCGCAATAGGCGCGCGCGGTATCGAGCGTGTGCAGGTTGGTGATGACGGTGATGCCGTCGTTCTTGTTGATGTCGCGCAGCGATTGCATGACGATCTGCGCGTTGCGCGGATCGAGCGATGCGATCGGTTCGTCGGCGAGGATGACCTTCGGCTGCTGCATCAGGGCGCGCGCGATGGCGACACGCTGCTGCTGACCGCCCGACAGCGTGCCGGCGCGCTGCATCGCGGTGCGCGCGATGTCGAGCCGTTCCAGCGAGGCGATCGCCATGGCCCGCTCCTCGCGGGTGAACATGTTGAGGATGCTGGTCACGGTCGAACGGTGGTTCAGCCGGCCGAGCAGCACATTGGTGAGAACATCGAGCCGGGGCACGAGGTTGAACTGCTGGAAGATCATCGCGCAGTCGCGCTGCCAGTTGCGCAGCGCCTGGCCGTATAGCGACGACACTTCCGCGCCGTGGAAACTGATCCGCCCCTCGGACGGATCGATCAGCCGGTTGATCATCCGCAGCAGCGTCGACTTGCCGGCGCCCGACGCGCCGATCACGCCGACCATCTGGCCGGAAGGGATCTGGAGGTCGACCGACTTGACCGCCGCGTGGGTGCCAAAACGGCGGGTCACGTTCGTGATTTCGAGCATCGTCAATCCCGGTGCTGTTTTCGTCACACGGGGGTCTATGCGTCTTCGATAACCGAAAAATGTCAGTTCGATATCAGTTCGATGACAGATTCCAGGGCCTTGTGGACGGGCGGACTTGTCCACAATTTTCCCGCTTTCCGGGCGCTTTTCGCGCGTCGGCCGACATCGGCGGGAGCCGGTGTCACGCAACTGTCAACAATGGCGTGGGACAAAGCGACACGTGGCCGCGATCGCTCAGGCGGATTCGTATTTTTCGAGAAAGGCCTCGATGGGAAGCGCCCTGAAATCATCCAGCGCGGCGCGCAATCCGGCGTGATCCCAGTCCCACCAGGCGAGCGCCTGGAGGCGTTCGGCGACCGGTTCTTCGAAGCGTGCGCGGAGCGGTTTCGCCGGCACGCCGGCGACGATCATGTAGGGCGCGACGTCCTTCGAGACGACCGCCCCCGCCCCGACCGCCGCGCCGTCGCCGACGGTCACGCCTGGCAGGATGGTTGCGCCATGGCCGATCCATGTGTCGTGGCCGATGACGACGCGGTTGCCGCGTCGCCACTCGAAGAACTCGTCCTCATGCGAAGCGTCGTCGAAATAGTCGCCGGCGCGATAGACGAAATGATGCTGCGTCGCCCGCCACGTCGGATGGTTCGTCGCGTTGATGCGCACATGGCTGGCGATATTGGCGAACTTTCCGATCGTCGCGCACCAGGCCTCGGTCTCGCGGATCAGGTAGGAATAATCGCCGATCTCGCATTCGGCGACGATGCAGCGCTCGTCGATCTCCGTGTAGCGCCCGAGTGTCGTATTCGTGACCCGCGCGGTCGGGTGAATGAACGGCTCGACGCCGAGATGCTTCTTGATCATGACATCACGCGGCCTTCGCGGCGGCGAACCGCGTCACATCGATGACCGTGTCGGCGACCTCGTCGCGCACGTCCTGATCGTGGAAGATGCCAAGCAGGGC